>JBCCQU010000113.1:0-7036 GCA_039208875.1 Planctomycetota bacterium | reverse complement strand
CGCATACACCGGTCGCGGGTGCGTGATCATCCGCAACGCACCGGCTAGCGCGACAATACCGAAGATGTAGAAGTGGACGTTCGGCAGCGCCTCGGGCGCTTGCACCAGCATGCCGAGCAGCAGCAGGCCAACACCGCCGCCGGCCACGAGCCCGCCGATCAGCTGCGGATTCACCCGCCGCCGCGGCATCGCGATCGCAACACCGAGCGCGATGATCGCGAGACCGATGTAGAACAGGTAAGGATTGATCAACGCGCTCACGGCACCGGCACCCAAGTCAGGCTTGCCCATCGCGAACAAGCCAGGCCCATCATGTCTGCGGCAGCATGGCCCCGGGAGCCTCCGCATCCGCAGGCTGAGGCCTGTCCTCGACCCGCGAACGGTCAGCGTAGATGCCGCCGCACAACCCTTCAACAACACCCAGCCGTCAGACTGTGCCTGAGAACTAGTCGCAACACAAAAAACCCCGCCGCGTATCCTCGGAACCGTGAATCAAACCGCACCGCCAACCCGTCCCGCTGGACCCGCGTGGCTCCCCAACGCGCTGACGATCGCGCGGCTCTTCCTCGTGCCCGTCGTCATCGCCTGCCTGTCCGTCGACGATCGCTGGCTCGTTATCGCGGCCATCGCATTCATCGCCGCCGCCATCACCGACGCTCTCGATGGCTACCTCGCCCGCCGATGGCAAGTTGTGTCCCGCTTCGGCCGAGTCATGGACCCGCTGGCCGACAAACTGCTCATCCTCGCGACCGCGGTCTGCCTCGCCGGCCCACAATTTGCCCGCCTCGAACCCGAACCCCACCAAGCGACCGGATTCATGCCGTGGATGGCCTGCGTGATGCTCATTCGTGAGCTCGCAGCCACCAGCATCCGAGGCTGGATCGAGGGCGCCGGCGGCGATTTCTCCGCGGATTGGACCGGCAAAGCCAAGATGATCGCCCAATCTCTCGGCCTGCCCACCATCATCCTGCTCGTCAGCCTCGCCGACGTATCGCCCGGCACCGCCGCGCGCTCAGCCGTGCTCGCCACCGCATGGGCCATCACCAGCATCACCGCCGTCAGCCTGCTGCCGTATATCGCTCGGGCGATCGCGTTCGCGCGCACACCAACGAGCTAACCTCGACCCATGCCCGCAACGCCCAGCTCTATCCTCTGGCTCACGACATTCGGCTTGGGCAACCTCCGACCCGCACCCGGAACATGGGGTTCTCTCCCCCCCATCAACATCGCCGCGTTCATCATCGCGATCAACCTCGGCCCGGGCACCGAGGCGAGCTGGCTCTACTACGGCTCGATGGTCATCGTCACGCTGCTCTTCAGCGGGGCGTGCGTTGTGTTCGGCGATGTGGGCGAGGCATACTTCGGCAAAAAGGACCACGGCAGCATCGTCGCCGACGAAACCGCAGGACAGGCCGTCACGCTCCTGTTCATCACGCCCGCCATGCTCGCCACGCCAGCGCTCGCAGCCTTCAGCCTCGCGTTCGCCTTCTTCGCCTTCCGCATCCTCGACATCGTCAAACCCTGGCCGGCCGACGCGATGCAATCGCTGCCCGGCGGCTGGGGCGTGCTGCTTGATGACATCCTCGCCGGCGTTCTGGCAGGCCTTGTCTTGCTCGCGACCTTCTCGCTCGCGACGTAACAAATTCCACCGGTCTCCAGACCGGAGTGTCTTTGGTGGCACCGGTCTCCAGACCGGTGCAGCAAGTTCACACCTGCCGATCCAGCAGCCGGTACTGCACCGCCTCAGCGACATGCTCAACGCCGATCGCCTCATCCCCCACAACATCGGCGATGGTTCGCGAGACGCGGCGGATCTTGTCGTACGCCCGCGCGCTCAGCTTCAAGCCGCTGATCGCCTGACCCAGCAGCGTGCGCGCATCGTCCGACATCGGCGCAAGCTCATCGAGCTGCTTACCGCTCAGTCGCGCGTTCGGCACGCCCGCCCCTTGCCGTGCCCGCTGCCGATCCCATGCCGCCTGCGCCTGCTCACGCATCTGCGCAGAACTCGTGCCCGGCGGCGGACGCTCAGCCTCGGCGCGCGACCCGCCCGACAACTCCTCCCAAGGCACCGCCGGCGCCTCGACATGCAGATCGATCCGGTCGAGCAACGGCCCGCTGAGCCGCGATAGATACCGCGCCATCTCGCGCCGCCCGGTTTCGCCCGGAGCGACCTCGCCGCCCGGCGTCGGGTTCATCGCCGCCACCAGCATGAAGCTGGCCGGGAATGACACGCTGCCGTGCGCACGGGCGATCGTCACCCGGTGGTCTTCGAGCGGCTGCCGAAGGGTTTCGAGCACCGATCTCGGGAATTCCGGCAACTCATCGAGGAACAGCACGCCGCGATGCGCAAGGCTGATCTCGCCCGGACGCGGCACCATGCCGCCCCCGACCACCGCCGGCGCCGATGCGGTGTGGTGCGGCGAGCGCACAGGCCGAGCGGTGATCAGCCCAGAACCGGCTGGCAACTCCCCTGCTGCCGAGTAAATCCGCGTGACCTCGATCGCTTCCTCGGGCGTGAGCGGCGGCAGCACGCCGGGCAGCGCCTTGGCCATCATCGTCTTGCCAGTGCCGGCCGGGCCGAGCATCAGCAAATTGTGCCCGCCCGCCGCAGCGATCACCACCGCCCGCTTCACTGCCTCTTGGCCCCGCACCTCAGCGAAGTCGATCGCAGCTTCGGTCCGCTGCAACATGCCGGAAACATCCGCCGGCGGGTGTGGCTCGGGCTCGAGCCCACCGGTCAGCAGCCCCGTGACCTCCGCCAGCGTGCGCACGCCGTAGACGTCCAGCCCATCAACGACCGAAGCCTCGCCCGCGTTTTCCGCCGGCACGATCACCGCGACCGCTCCGGTCTCGGCAGCCATGGCCGCGGTCGCGAGCACACCCTTGATCGGCCTCACGCGGCCGTCCAGCGCCAGTTCGCCGGCCAGCACCACTCGGCCGAGTCCGGCACCGCCCAAGGCTGCTCGCTCATCCACAGCACCCTGCACCGCAAGCAACCCCGCTGCGATCGGCAGGTCGTAGACCGGCCCCTCTTTGCGAACGTCGGCCGGTGCGAGGTTCACCACCGTCCGGCCGGGCGGGAACGCGTAGCCGGTGTTGCCCAGAGCCGACCGCACCCGCTCGAGCGATTCCTTGACGGCAGCATCCGGCAGGCCGACAACCGTCTGGCCATCGATGGCACCGCCGTCGTGGTCGATCTCGACCTCGCACGGCAGGGCGTCAATACCCCGGAGCAACGATGATCTCACCCTAGCAAGCACACCGAAACGATACCAAACGCCTTGCGATCAGGCGCTCGCTGTCGCCCGATCAACGTCGGCGGCGGGTGGCCGCGGCCGCAGCCAGCCCGAACAGAGCCACGGAACTGGGTGTCGGCACAAACTCGATCGTGAGCTGCGGCCGAAAGAAACCCGGGAGGAACTCCGACGAGTCGATATCCCAACCGTCTTCGCCGTCGTTGACAAATGCCCAGCCGAAGTTGTCAGCACCATCAACCCACGCGCGCACATCCGACGTCACGTCAAAGGAGTAGAACTGGTCGTCTTCAATCGGCATGAACGTGAAGCTGGGCGTTGCAACAGCATCGATACCATCAGCATCGACACCATTCCCGCCGAACGAGTTGTTCCACGTCGAGTCGTTGCCCCAAGCCTGAAGCAACCGCAACGCGCGAACCTCGCCGTCATCGCTCTCGCTATTCGTGTACACACGAAGCGAAGCGCTCTGCACATCAGCCGATGCGACGCCGTCCAGAGCTGCGAGTACGCCCGTGAATTGCAGCAGGATTTGGCTCTGCAAACCGCTGTCGGACGCGTCGGCTTCCAGGTCTATTTCCGAGCCGAACGTGGTATCGGGTTCGGCTTCCCAGATCAGCGTATCGATCGTACCGTTGTAGCCGCCGAGGCCATCACGGAATCGCACAATTTCTGTCATCTGAGCGAAGCTCGGCGCGCAGGCTGCGACAACTACAGCGAGTGAACTCTTAAACATGTCTTGTCTCTCCTGTGGAGCACCGAAGGTCGCCCCGGCGCCTGTGTCTCGCGTGCATTGTAGACGCAGGCCGTGTCGCCGAAACAGCACTACACGAGCGTTGCAGACCCTCATCGGGTGTCTCTGAGGTCTTCGCCCGACTACTCCGGCTTGCAGACGCGACAGGGCTCGTAGCTCGCCTGGGCTTTGGCCAGATCGATCGCCTCGCCCGACTTGGCGTATCGGCACGTCTCGCGGTGGTACTTCTTGCCGCTGCGCGTGACGAAGACGAAGCCAACACCAGCCGGCGCGGGGGTATCGGCTTCGGGCGTTTGCGCGGTCGGCTCTCCGGCAACAGGTTGCGGCAGCGCCGCGATAGGCTCCGGTGCTTCGCCCCAGGTGCCTCTGCCGATCGAAGCTGCCCGTTCGGCGTAGGCACGGATGACATCCGAGCACGAGTGGGCCGGGCCGTTGCGGGCGGGCACCGCGAGACCTGCGCGCACAATCTCGATGCAGATCGGCAGGCCGTCGGGCTTGCGGCGCACTTCGGCATGCATGATGCCCGACGCCGATCGGCCGGCGAGCTTGAGCGAGACCCGCTCGCCTTCGAGCAACAACCGCATGAAGGCCAGGCCTTCGGCATCGGTCGTGCGCACGCCGTCGTCCTTGCCAGCAATCGGCATCCGGACACCGGCGAGACCGATCGGCCTCGGCATGCGCTCGCCGTCGATCTGCACGATCAGTTCCGTGGCGGAAACCACCTCGACGATCTCGGCCAGGATCGGGTCGGCCTCTTCGGCAGGCCCCGGGTAGGCGGGAGCATCGGGGATCGCGGAGCGGACGCCGGCAGCCTCGGCGAACCAGGCGAGAGCCAAGACGGCGATGGCCACGATTCTGACGCGCGAGGCTGGAGTCTGCATCGATCGACCCTCCCAAGTTGCTGCCAAATCATACAAGGTTCACCAGAATTGGGCCCGGGGATGTGCCGGAACGTCCGGATACAGGCGACGAACCCGCCGACGAACCGATACCAATGGCGTCATGGCGACCAAGAACACCCGCGCTGCGCGCTCAACAAAGCGTTCCAACAACGAATCGGCCGACGGCAACGGTCTCTGGCCCCGCTTGGCGTGGCTGGCCACGGCTGCGGCATGGACGTTTGTCGTGGCCTCGCTGGCCAGCTTCGATCCGGCTGACAGCCCCACGCACGCGGTGTATCCGCCGAATGAGGTGACCTCGAACCTGTGCGGTCCGATCGGGGCCGCGATCGCGTATCAGGGGTACGCGTTGCTAGGTTGGGCAGCGTGGCTGCCGATGGCGGTGGTGGCCTGGGTGCTGATTCTGCCCGTGCTGAATCGGCCGACGGGCAGCTACGCCTTCCGTGGGCTGGGCACGGTACTGCTGACCGCTGCGGGTTGTGGATCGCTTGCGCTGATGTTTGCGACCAGCGGGCCGCTGCCCGAGTTGGCGGGCGGCAAGCTCGGCTATGTGTTTGCCGGGACGCTCGTCGAGAGCTTCGGCCGCTTCGGTTCGTTCCTGTGGTTGTTGCTCGCAGCGGCGATCGGTCTGGTCGTCGGATTCGATCGGCTTGCTCTTGGGTTGCCGATGGCGGTGTATCGTGGGATTGCGCGCACGCTGGCGAAGCCGACCGGCAAGAAGCCGGCCAAAAAGTCCAAGGCCGATCCCGGCGTCGCCGCGGGTGCTGTGGGCGGTTTGCTGGCTGGCGTCGCCGCGTTCTTTGCGAAACTCGCTGGAGCTGGCAAGAGCAAGCCCGCCAAGAAGAAGCGGCGGCGTGCGCACGATCTTGACGGTCGGCCGACAACACCGGTGGAAGCGGGCGATGCCGAGGCGGAGGACGAGTACGAAGACGAGCAAGCCGAGTGGGACGAGGCGGCGGAAGCTGACGACGAGGAATGGGAATACGAGGACGAGGAAGACGGCGAGTACGAGTACGAAGAAGAGGATGAAGCTGCGGACGAGGCGGCTGAGGTCGTCGCGGGTGCTGACGATGACGAGGAAGAAGAGGACGAACTGCCCGGCGCGCCGCAGATCCTGGCTGAGGACCAACTCCGCGACAAGATGGCCAAGCTGCCCGTTCGGTTTGCGGGCGCGACGCGGAAGCTGGCGACCGAGGAAGACCTGCGCGATCTGCAAGTGCAGGCTGAGCTGAAGGGCTATCGCTATCCCGGCATCGACATCCTGGAGGACCCCGAGGAAGACTTCTCAGCCAGCCTGGAAGCCATCGTCCGCGAGCAGGCGACCAACCTCGAGTCAGCTCTGCAGGAGTACCGCATCAAGGGCGAGGTCGTCGGCATCGAGTCGGGCCCGGTTATCACGCAGTTCGACGTACGACTGGCACCGGGTACCAAGGTCAGCAAGCTGCAGGCGGTATCGACCGACATTGCGCGCTCGCTGCGGGCAGTGAACGTGCGCATCGTGGGTAATCAGGCCGGCCGCGACACCGTCGGCGTCGAGGTGCCCAACCCCAAGAAGGAGAAGGTGCGGCTCAAGGAGCTGATGGCCGATCGCGAGCGCTTCGCCGACATGAAGCTGCCGATGTTCTTGGGTAAGGACGCTGCTGGCGATCCGCTGATCGAAGACCTGACCAAGATGCCGCACATGCTGATCGCGGGCACGACCGGCTCGGGCAAGTCGGTGTGCATGAACACGATCATCATGAGCTGGCTGTACACCAAAAAGCCCAACGAGCTGAAGATGGTGCTGGTCGACCCGAAGATGGTCGAGATGAGCCAGTTCAAGGACATCCCGCATCTGATGTGCCCGGTCATCACGGAGATGGCCAAGGCGGCTGCGATCCTGGAATGGGCATGCAAGAAGATGGACGAGCGGTACGAATTGCTGGCCGACGCCGGCTGCCGCGACATCTCCAGCTACAACGAGCTCGACTTCGACGAGATCTGCGAGCGGATGGGCATCGAGAACGAGCAGGACCGGGCCCGCGTGCCGCAGCGTTTGCCGTACATGGTGTTCATCATCGACGAGTTGGCTGACCTGATGATGACCAACAAGGAGGTCGAGGGCTCGATCATCCGCATCGCGCAGAAGG
>JBCCQU010000112.1:0-7129 GCA_039208875.1 Planctomycetota bacterium | reverse complement strand
GCACCATCGCCGGGATCGAAATCGCCAGATCGGTGTCGAACGTCTCTAGGCCCTCAAGCTCGTCATCGAGATCGCGACGCGGCTCGCGTCCGCGCGGATCAAACTCGCGGGGTTCACCCTGAGTTCCCCTTCGGCCACCGCCCGGTGCACGCGGATCGATCGGCTCCCGCGGATCAAACGCCGGCCCGCGCGGTTCGCGCTGTGCGGGCAGTTCCTCCTCGAGGTTCTCGAGGTCGTACTCGATTAGTCCTTCGGGCAGCGTCGCTTCCGCAACCAGCACATCGCCGGGCAAGCGGCGAGCGTCTGCCTGCCGGTAGTAGCCGTAGAAGAACTCGTACAACTCAAAGGTGGCGCTCGGCCTCGATGCGCCGCCAAGCGCTGCGCCCGCCGAGGCATCGGCCAAGAAGTAGTACTGATCGCCGAGCGTTGACACCGGCTCGGACCAATCGGACCACGGCCCGTACATCAACGGATCGGCAGCTAGCGATCGCTGTTCTTCGTCCAGCGCGAGCTCTCGCCCGAACGCCGGGTTATTGAAGACCGCCCGCAGGCGGTACCGGTACTGGCCGCCGTCGCCCGCTTCGATGTCGTGCGCCCATACCCGCAGCTCGGGCGAGTCGAACAGCGCTCCAACCACCTCGAACTCATCTTCATCGAGGCCTTGCTCCGCGAGGAAGTCTGCCCGCTGATCTTCGAGATCGGCGATCTCGTCGAGCAACTCGTCGCGATCACTCTCGAGCCGTGCCAGCCGCGTGTTTTCTTGGTTGTCCGGATCGCGATCACGCGGCGATTGCGGCCCGCCGCCCGGTCCACGAGGCCCAAGCCCGCCGGGGCCGCGTGCCGGCGAACGGCGCGGCTCGTTCCGCTCGGCGTCCTCTTGACCCACGATGCGGTCGATCCGCTCCTCGATCTGCCGAAGCTCTCGCTCCTTGCTCTCGATCTCCTCAGCGAAAGGATCGTCCGCAGCCTCCGCAGACGCGATCGTCGGCCGCTGCCAACGTGGGCCCGCAATCGAACGCAACGCCGGAGGCTGGGCGACCGACTCACGCAGTTGCTCGGCGTCCTGGACGACGAACAGCAGATCGTCGAGCGTCATGCCGGCATCAACTTCGCTGAGGGCATCGAAGCCGCCCGGGACCGAAGCCACGACTTCCGTCTCACCCCACGACCCGCTGTCCTCGCCTTCGCCGGGCGTCCAACGCTGCCGCTCCGCCTCAAAGGCAAGCACGGTGAAACCGCTCCGCCACCACGTCACGGGCAACGGCCGAAGCGGGCCGCTGTCGCCGTCCGGATCGCGCAGCAGCGCCTCGCGCACAGCCTCGCCGTCGAATACCGCTTCAACCGTGGCGTAGCCGAGATCGAACGGCTGCTCGGCTGGCAGGAACGGGCGAAGCTCCTCGGTCCGCACCCACTCGGACGGATGCACCGTGTTGCGGTACGCGTGCGCTGCTGTGATGACCGGAGCTGGCAGAGCCGGCATGGCATAGCCCCGGCCGCCGTCAGCCGTGACGCCGACGTCACCCGCTTCGATCGCAGCGGGCGTGCCGAGCGCGACCGCGAGCCGCCCCGAGCCGCTCGTTGCTTCAAGTCTCGCAGCGAACTGTTCTGCGAGTGTCTGCTCGTCGATCTCGGGCAACGCCGGGTTCGGGTTGCTCAGTCGCCCCTGCAACGCGATCGCCCTTTCCCCAGCCGGTTCAAATTTCTGATCCGGCCGAAGCCCGGACTGGCCGGCGATCGTCACAAGGTTCGGCTGCAGCAACGCCTGCATGGCGATCACCGCAGCAAGCACCAACGCAACGAAACCGAGCACGATCCACTCGACGTACTGCTCGAACGGGTTGACGCCCTTGAGCTTCATGAATCACTCCAATCAGGCAGAAGCCTTCGTCGGCCTCGCTCCGTCTCAGTCATCCCAATCGATCTCAACCAACCGGCCTCGCCGGAAGCCCGAGAAATTGACGCACCGAATCCGGCATCAACTCGCTCGTCCACGAACGAAGCCACAACGACTCCACCGTGATCTCCGCGAGCACGACATGACGATCGCCGTAGAAGTAGCCCGCGGACAGATCCGCGAAAACATCGACCTCTTGCAGGTCGACTTCGAGCACCGTCATCATGTTGGTCTGCGCGATCGCATCGAGCAGGGCCGGCAAACGTGCCGACTCGACAACCACTGACAGCTTGGCCTTGCGTACGTCATACAGCGTGTTGCCGGATGAGCTCAGCCGACCAGTCACCGACACCGCCGGGTCGGTCGGCACGCCGCCGGGAACCGACCGCAGCGTGCTGCTGCCATCGCCCATTCCCGGTTGCGAAGGCCCGCGTGTGCCCTGCGGCACGCCGCCACGCGGCCCGCCGAACGGGCTGCGATCCCCGCCCATGTTCATATCGTTGCCACCACTTGCACCCGCAACTTCCGAAAGCGGGTGAGCCTCAAGGCCGATCTCGACGATCCGCTTCACGACCGATTGCTCGACCTCGGTCTGCTCGCCGGCCAGACCCGTATTCGCACGCGCGACAGCATCGAGAAGGTCACGCACCACCCAAGCGTCCCAGATCCACGCGTAGCCCTGCTCGATCGAGGGCCTGGACGTCGCTTCGAGAGCCGGCGGCGCGACCGCTGTATCCATGCCGAACGCTTCGGACGCGAACACCGAGACATCGGCATAGACAGAGATTCCCGTCGCCGCCCGCCGATACTCGCCGATGCGTCGGCTCACCAAGGCCTCGGTGATCTGATCTTCAAGCTCCGGCGTCAGCTGACCGTCGTCGGTCTCAGCCAATGCCCGCTCGACCGCGCGCTCACGCTCTTCGATGAGCGACTGCGCGATCTCGACCGCATCGGCCGGCTCGCCCGCTCCGATCGAATCCAGCATCTCGGCATACAGCGACGGCGTCCGCGCGTCGCCCGCAAGCCGATCCGCCACCGCACCGAGGGCCCGCAGAATCTGCGTCGGATCACTCGGCATCTCCGGGAACAGGCCGTTGATCGGCGAGCCGTGCTCGCGGCTGTTCAGCTCGCGAGCCGCTTCACGAACCTGCTCGTTCTCCTCCAGACGCACCCGACGCTGCTCGGCGAACCACTCCGTCAGCGCTTGGTTCGGCGGATGCTGCAACTGCACATCCTGCTCGCCCGGCACCACCGTCGGCACGATGTACGTCAGCCTCTGACGATCGACTTCGGTCGCTCTGCTCGTGCCCGCCGTCTGGGCCTCTTCCCGGATCGAGGCGTTCCATCGCTGGCTGAAGATCCAGCCAAGCGGCAGCGACACCACGATCACGACGAGACTGATGACGACAACCAGGTTCTTCAGCGCGAACCGCGGCAGCCCCTTGAGTGCATCGACGAAACCGCTCATTGTGCACCTCTCCGACCCATCGGGCCGCCATTCATGCCCGGTCCACCACCCGGCCCACCACCCGGTCCCGAACCTTGACCGCTTCCCATGCCCCCGTCCACGCCCGGCACGGCCATGCTCTGCTCCTCATCGCCCTCCGGATCGATCAGCACCGCGATCACTTCCAGTTGGAACGTCGCCGGCTCATCTTCAACAACCGGCGGCTCGATCGGAGCCAACCGCTCGAGCTCCCGCTGCGCTTCCTCAGCACCCGGCGGCAAGTCACTCGGGCCGCCGCGACCGACACCCGGCTGCCGACCCGTCGGGCTCCGCATCTCCATCGGAGCCTGCGGGAACTGCTGACCGAGGTTGCGGTTCCGCACCGGCTCGCGAGCCGGCGACCGCGGGTCCATCCGCCCGCGATTCCCACGACCTTCTGCCTCCTGCAGCGTGTCCGTCGGATTCCGAACAAGCTCCAAGCGATACGGCACGCCTTCGCGCTCGCCGTTCTCACGCAGCCAATTCAGCAACGTGTCGCTAAATAGCACCGCGACATCATCCGTCTGGCTCGTCGTCATGTTCATCACCAGACGCACACGCCGCTGCGGCCCGGTTTCTTCAGTCGTCGGCTCGGCCTCGAAGCTGAACCCGCCAGACGGATCCGGGTTAAATCTGCTATCGCCCGGTGCCCCGCCCGGGCCAACGGGCGCCATAGGTCCGCGCCCGCGATTGATGCCTTCGTTCGCCGGCGGATCGAATCGGCCCGGCTGCGTGCCCCGCGGCGACCGCGAGTTCGAGCCCGCGAACGGATCGCCGCCGCTGGTGCCATCGCCGTCGCTGTACTCATAGCTCATGTCCAGAGACGTGAGCGAGTACAACCGCTCGCTGCCATCGCCACCGGTGGCAACGAGGGCCGCGACATCTTCCATCAGCTTCGGCACGATCGTGCGATCTTCGAGCGACGCGATGATGTTTGTCGCGTCGAAGTTGTTCTGCGCAGCCTCGGTCACGCCGGCTTCCATCGCCTTCGCACGAAGATCGTTCGCCTCGCGCAGCGCTTCCGCGATCTGCACCGGAGCAACAACCGTGTCGAGCGCGTTCTGATCGAGGAACGGCCGAACGAACATCGCACCCGTCGCTGCGAGCGCCAGGCCCGCAGCCGTCGCGAACCACTTGGCCTTCCCCTTCCACATCGTCCGCTTGATCGTGTCGACCGGCATGAGGTTGGCTTCGAGCGTCGACATGCCGATGCCCTGCAACGCGAGGCCATACACCGTCGCGAGGTTGCCCGACATCGCCTCGAACTCGCCCGCCTCCGGGCCATCGATGGTCAGCTGCTTGAACTGCTCCATGCGATACACGTTCATACCGATCTGCTGCTTCAGATACTTCCGAAGCCCCGGCAACTGGAACGTCGAACCAAAGCCGATCAACCGCTGAAGGTCGGCATCGCTGTGCAGCGTCTGGTAGTAACCGACTGACCGCTGAACATCCTGCGCAAGATCGGTAAACACCGTGCGCATAGCCTGGAAGATGTGCCGCGCGTGCTTGCTCTGCTCGGCTTCACGCTTCAGCTTCTCAGCCTTCGCGTAACTCAGCTTGAAAGACTCGATCAGAGCATTCGTGAACTCGTGCCCGCCAAGCGGGAACGTCCGGATCCACACCCGGCCCTTCTCGGCCACGATCAGATCCGTCGCCGTCGCACCGACATCAAGCAAGATCGTGCCGGCCGACTCTTCAGTCAGCTCGAGATCGTGCGCCATCGCGTTGTACACCGCGACCGGGCTCAGCGTCACGACGTCCGGCGTCAGCCCGACATCGGCGTACGTCTCGAGCTCTTGGTTGATGCGCTCTTTCGTGATCGCATAGATGCCCACCTCGACCTTGGGGCTGTCGGGGCTCACGAACGTCTGGTAGTCCCACTCGACATCCTCAAGCGGGAACGGAATCTGCTGCACCGCTTCAAACTTGACGATGTCCGGAACCTTCTTCGGCTCCACCGGAGGCAACGCCGTGAACCGTGCAAACGCTGCATGTCCCGGCACGCTCACCGCGATCGCAGCCTTGCTGAGATCATGCTCTGCGAGCAACCGACCGAGCGCCACTCGCTTCACTTCCGCTGCATCCACCTCGGGGTCGGACAGCGACCGCGCATGCGGGATCACCGCATAGTCCGCCACCCGCGGCCCATCACTCGTCACCTCGAGCTTCAGAGCCTTCAGCGCTCCCGCGCCCAGTTCGATTCCCCAGCACACGTTCGACGGCGGCATCCGCGTCTCCTGTCAACTTCATCCGACTCACGCAACCATGCCACGCAGCGACATCGCACAGAGTCTCTCGGCCGCGATGGTACACCATCGCACGCCGTTCGCTACGCAGCCGCAACCGGCGTGATGCCGAGCCGACGCAACACGTTGCGCGACCGTGACGCAGCGGTCAGTCCCGCTCCAAGGCGTCGGCCATGAACGACCCCGCGACGGCCACGATCGAGATCACCACGAGCCACCACCAGTTGGCCACTGGCACCGCGGTCGGAATCTTCATGCCCGGCCAACTCCACGCCGCGACGTGATAGCCCAACGCGATACCTATCAAACCAAGAACAAGGAGCGTCGGCACGCCGACATCGCCCACGATCGGCAACCGCCCACGCCCGCCGCCATCGTCTCGGCCGCGCCGAGCCAGCAGCATCGACCAGAACCCGCCAACCGCGAGCAACACCCCAGCCACAATCCCCAGACTTCCGGCCACGACGGTCATCGCCGGCCGTCAGTTCAGGACCATCGCAGCCGACGACACCATGCCCATGCCCTGCTGATCCATCGCCGCCGCGTAGTTCAGCAGCTCGACCGACTGCGGCTGAGCCAGCTTGAAGCCCGCCACGAGATTGCCGACCGAGCACCACCGCGTCGGATTGCCCTGCCACGCCATGCTCGACACCAGATCGTCCGGCTTGTTCGCCACGAGCTGCTCGAGCATCTCGCGATCCCGCTGCACCACGCCCTCGCGGAACTGCTTCGGTGCGTCCTCATCGCCCGCCAAGGGCTGCTGATCACCGAACGCCGGCCCAACATGGCTCAAGTCCGCCGAGCTGACGATCAGCGTTGTGCCGCCCAGCTCCTCCAATGCCTCCCCCATCGCATCCAAGAACGCCTGCAGGTCCACGCCGTTGCCGTCGTACGACGCCCCGTTGTTCACCGCCGGATCGTGCACCAGCACGCCAAATACCGGGCAGAACGCCCCCGACTCATTCGCACCCAGACAGTGCTGAATCCAGGGGATCTGCAGCTCGATCGAGTGCTCGTTTTCGTGATCAAACCTGTTCTCGAACGGCTTATCGCCCAGCTTCGCCCGGATGGCCTGCTCGAGCTCCCGATCCAGCGGACACTCGCCCAGCGGGCTCCGGAAACCCTTGTCGCAACAGCAGATACCGGTCGCGTCGCCAAAGTGATTCGTCCCCAAGACAAGCACCCGGTCGGGCCGATCGACCACCCGCAGGCGTCCCCACACGTTCGCGTAGTTCAGCCAGCCACGCGGATAGTCCACGTGCGGCACAACCACCGCCCGCGGCAGCACATCGAAGCTCGGCCGCTCGCTGTCCTTGAGAGCCTGGTCGATCCACTGGTCCAGCGCCTCGCGCAGCTTCTCCGGCCCCAGCTCAGCCTTCTGCTCGTCCGTCGCTTCCGGCCCCACCGCCTGCACCACCAACGCATCCGCGACGGCAGCCGTCGAGCCCGGCGGCAGGATGTCCGAGCTATCAAAGTTCGTCCGCATTGTCGCGAGCATCT
>JBCCQU010000111.1:0-7138 GCA_039208875.1 Planctomycetota bacterium | reverse complement strand
GTGCTGGGCGACTTGCTGCACGCGCCGGTCGGCACGACGAGTTCGCTGCTTGAAGCTGTGGCCGAGTGGCGGGCGGGCTTTCCTGCGCAGATCGATGTTGTGCCCGGCAACCACGACCGAGGCTTGCACCGGGCTGCAGCCCGCTGGGACATGGACGTGCTACCCGCGACGGTCACGCTTGGCGCGCTGACGCTGACGCACGATCCCGATCCGCATCAGCGTGCGAGTGGGCCTGAGGGCTGGGTCGCTGGTCATCTGCATCCAGTTGTGCGGCTGAGCGGCGGCGGCGATGCACTCAAGCTGCCGTGCTTCTGGTTCACACGCAGCGGCTTGGTGCTGCCGGCGTTCAGCGCGTTCACAGGGGGTGGGCCGATCTATCCGGATCGCACAGACCGGGTCTTTGCCATCGCGGACGACGCGGTGATCGATCTTAGCTAGCCGGCGAGCTGTTGTTGAGCGTGGCTGCACGCTTCAGCAGCTCCTCGTGCTTGCCGAGACCAAGGTTGCTTTCGACAGCATCGACGACGACGCCGTCCGTGCCGATGAGAAACGACACGCGCCGCGTGCCCAGCCCGAGCGGCCCGGTCGCGCCGAATGCCTTGGCGAGTTGTTTGCCCGCATCGGCGAGCAGCGGGAAGGGGAGGCTGTGCGCAGCGCTGAACTTGCCGTGCTTCGCAGCGGACGCCGGGTTGACGCCCACGACCGTGACGCCGGCCTGCTTTAGCTGGCTGAAGTCGTCACGCACCATGCACACCTGCTTGGTGCACAGCGGCGTGAAATCGCCGGGATAGAAGAACACGACGACCGGGCCACGCTGCAGCGCGTCGGCGACGCGGAACGTCGAGCCGTCGTCGGCCTCGGCTTCGAACATCGGTGCTTTGTCGCCGGCTTTGAGCATGCAGCAGCGTAGACGTCCGTCGCGGCTTGCAGCGTGAGCGGCCGGCGCAGGGCTGATATCTTGCTGCGAGAAGGAGGCTGTGATGCCGCGACCGGTCACGCTGTTTACGGGGCAATGGGCGGATCTCCCGCTTGCAGATCTCGCTGCGAGAGCTCAGGGCTTCGGCTACGACGGGCTCGAGCTTGCATGCTGGGGAGATCACGTCGATGTGCGCAAGGCTGCGGCGGATGCTGCGTACGCGCGGAGTCGGCAGGATCTGTTGGCGGAGCACGGGCTGAAGTGCTGGGCGATCTCCAACCATCTCGTCGGCCAGTCTGTGTGCGATCCGATCGACGATCGGCACAAGTCGATCCTGCCCGAGCATGTGTGGGGCGATGGCGAGGCTGAAGGCGTGCGGCAGCGGGCGGCCGACGAGATGAAGCTCACCGGCGATGCAGCCAAGGCCATGGGGCTTGGCGTCGTCAACGGCTTCACCGGGTCGAGCGTCTGGCACAAGCTGTACTTCTTCCCGCCGACGAGCATCGAAGAAGTGCAGGCCGGGTACGACGACTTCGCGGAGCGGTGGGGGCCGATCCTCGACCACTACCAGAACCTCGGCGTGCGCTTTGCGCTCGAGGTCCATCCGACCGAGATCGCGTACGACATCTACACCGCTGACCATGCACTCAAGGCGGTCGGCTATCACCCCGCGTTCGGCTTCAATTTCGACCCGAGCCACCTCGTGTGGCAGGGCATGGACCCGGCGCGGTTCATCGATCACTTCGCCGATCGCATCTTCCACGTGCACATGAAAGACGCAGCCACGCGGCTCGACGGCAGCAGCGGCATCCTCGCGAGCCATCTGCCGTTCGGTGATCCGCGACGCGGGTGGGACTTCCGCTCGGTCGGGCGCGGCGACGTCGACTTCGAGCAGATCATCCGTGCGCTCAATCGCATCGGGTACGACGGGCCGTTGAGCGTGGAGTGGGAAGACTCGGCTATGGATCGAGAGCACGGGGCGACCGAGTCGTGCGCATTCGTGCGAAGCCTCGACTTCCCCGGCAACGATCAGGCCTTCGACGCAGCGTTTGATAAGGAGCGGGGCTGATGGCTGAGGACTTTGCGCGGCCCGTGCGCATGGGCATGGTCGGTGGCGGGCTCGATGCCTTTATCGGGGCCGTGCATCGGCGAGCTGCTGCGATCGACGGCCGACTGCAACTCGTCGCGGGCTGCTTGTCTCGCGACGCGGATATCGCCAAGCAGTCCGGCGAGGCGTATGGGCTGGCGGACGATCGGGCGTACACGTCACTCGATGCGATGCTCGCGGGCGAGGCGAATCGCGACGATGCGTGCGAGTTGATTTCGATCGTGACGCCGAATCACACTCATTATCTGATTGCCAAGGCTTGTCTCGAAGCCGGCTTTCATGTGCTGCTCGAGAAGCCGATGACGAATACGTCGGCTGAGGCACAGGAACTCGCAGCACTCGCTGCAGAGCGCGCGCGGGTGTGCGCGGTGATGTACACGTACAGCGGCTATCCCATGGTGCGGGAAGCGCGCTCACGGGTGCGCTCGGGCGAGCTTGGTGCTGTGCGGAAGGTGTTCGTCGAGTATCACCAGGGCTGGCTGAGCAAGGCTGAGGAAACAGCGGGCAACGCGCAGGCCGAGTGGCGGACGGATCCGAAGCAGGCCGGCCTCGGCGGCGCGCTCGGTGACATCGGCACGCACGCTGAGCATCTCACGAGGTTCATCACGGGGCTGGAGATCGAGTCGCTATGTGCTGAACTCACGAGCTTCGTACCCGGGCGCGCGCTCGATGACGATGCATCGGTGTTGCTGCGCTATCGCGGCGGGGCCAAGGGTGTGCTGACCGCGAGCCAGGTGTGCGCCGGCGAGGGCAACGGCTTATCGATCCGCATCTATGGCGACAAGGGCGGCTTGCGGTGGCGACAGCAGACGCCCGAGGCCTTGGAGCTGTTGCCGCTGGACGGGCCGCCGGTCACGGTCTTCCGCGGCGGGCCCGGGACCGGCAGTGTCGCGGAGGCATCGCAGCGGATCCCGGTGGGGCATCCGGAGGGATTCATCGAGGCGTTTGCGAATGTCTACAACGGGGCTGCGGACTTGGTGCTCGGTCGCGACGGCGAGGTGTCCGCACTGACGCCGGTCGCAGAGGATGGCAGGCAAGGCGTGCGATTCGTCGAGTTGTGCGTCGAGAGTGCGCGCAGCGATGGTCGCTGGATCGAGGCGTCAGGCCTGTGACGGCTCGGGCTGGTGCGAGAACGAATAGCCGGACTTGACGAGCCGGGCGTGCGCACGGTCGATGGCGGTCGCAACGCGTGACGGCGCGGTGCCGCCGAGCACATCGCGGCGGGCGACGGCCGACTCGGGGGTAAGCCGATCGAAGACATCGGGGCCGGCTTCGGGGGCGTGCTCGCGGATGGCTTCGATGGTGAGGTCTTCCAGACGCTTGTTGTGCTCGATGGCGAGTCGGACAAGCGAGCCGACCTGGTGGTGGGCGTCGCGGAAGGGCACGCCGCGCTCGACGAGATAGTCGGCGAGTTCGGTCGCGTCGGTGAAGCCATCGAGCGTGGCATCGCGGCAGCGATTGCGATCGAAGCTGAGGCCGGTCACGACCTTCGTTGCCATGCGCACGCACATGGTGAGCTCGGCGACAGCGGTGAATACCGGCGCCTTGTCCTCTTGCATGTCTTTGTTGTACGCGAGCGGCAGAGCTTTGAGCACGCCGAGCAACGCGGCGTGGTGGGCGGCGATACGCGGGGCCTTGCCACGGATGAGCTCGAGCGCGTCGGGGTTTTTCTTCTGCGGCATGATGGACGAGCCGCTGGTGACGGCGTCGGACATCGAGACGAAGCCAAACTCGGACGAAGCCCAGACGATGAGCTCTTCGGCGAGTCGCGATAGGTGAGTCGCGCATAAGGCGGCTGCTGCGAGCAGTTCGACCGCGAAGTCGCGATCGGCGACGGTGTCGAGGCTGTTGTCGGTGGGGGCTGCGAAGCCGAGCTCATCGCTCAGGTGCTTGCGATCGATTGCGTACGCCGTGCCTGCGAGGGCTGCAGCGCCGAGCGGGCAGCGGTCGGCGCGGTCGGCGGCGTCTTGGATGCGGCCGATGTCGCGATCGAGCATCTCGAAGTAGGCCAGCGCCCAGTGGCCCGCGACGATTGGCTGCGCGCGCTGCAGGTGTGTGTAGCCCGGCATGATCGTGTCGCGTTCGCGATCGGCGACGCCGATGAGTTCGGCTTGCAGTGCGTGCAGATCGTGGACAAGCGCCGCGGTGTGCTCGCGGACCCAGAGGCGGAAGTCGGTTGAGACTTGGTCGTTTCGGCTTCGGCCGGTGTGGAGCTTCTTGCCGAGATCGCCGACGCGTGCGATGAGTTGCTGTTCGACCCAGGTGTGGATGTCCTCGGCGTCGGCATCTGGCGGCGGACGGAGCTGGCCGCGCACAGAGGTTGCGATGTCGTCGAGTGCTGTTGCGAGCGATGCCACCTCGTCATCGGTGAGCACACCGGCGCGGCCGAGGGCTCGGGCCCAGGCGACCGAGCCGAGGATGTCTTGCGTGACGAGCGCCCAGTCGATGGGTAGCGAGTCGTTGAAGGCTCGGAAGAGCGCATCGGGGGCGTCGGTGAACCGACCGCCCCACATTGCTCGGTCGGCTTGGTCGGCGCCTGTTGCTGCTTGCTGCGTCACGCCGGAGGTCCGAACTTGAGCGCACGGATGCGCTCGGGGAGGGACGCGAGGCGGATGAAGCCCTCGGCGTGGGTCTGGTCGTAGACCTCGGACATATCGAAGCTGGCGAAGGCTTCTTCGTAGAGGCTGTGCGGGCTGGTCCGGCTGGTCGGGATGGCGGTCCCCTTCCAGAGGCGGACGGTGACCGAGCCTGTGAGCACCTGGGCCATGGAGGCGGAGGCCTTGGAGAGCGCTTCGCGGAGCGGCGTGAACCATCGGCCGTCGTACACGAGCGATGCGAACGTCGGGCTGATGTGCTGGCGGAGATAGGCGAGCGTGTCGCGGTCGTAGCAGAGTTGTTCGAGGGCGTAGAGCGCTTGCACGAGGACGGTGCCGCCGGGCGTTTCGTAGAGGCCGCGCGATTTCATGCCGACGCGGCGGTTCTCGACGATGTCGATTCGGCCGACGCCGTGCGGACCGGCGATGGCATTGAGTCGCTCGAGCAGGACCTCGGCTTCCATGCGCTGGCCGTCGACAGCGACCGGCACGCCGGCCTCAAACTCGACGACAACGTCACGCGGTTCGTCGGGTGCCTCGCGCGGATCGGCGGTGAGCATCCAGACATCGTCGGGCGGCGGGTCGGCGGGATCTTCGATCGGGCCGCCCTCGTGGCTGATGTGCCAGAGGTTGCGGTCGCGCGAGTAGATCTTCTCGACGCTGCTGGTGGTGGGGACGTTGCGCTCTTCGAGATACTTCAGCAGGTCGTGGCGTCCCTTGAACTCCCACGTGCGCCACGGCGCGATGACCTCGAGCGTCGGGGCGAGCGCATTGAACGTGGACTCGAAACGGACTTGGTCGTTGCCCTTGCCGGTGCAGCCGTGGCAGAGCGCGTCGGCGTTGGTCTGCCGGGCGACTTCGACCTGGGCCTTTGCGATGATGGGCCGGGCCATGGCGGTGCCGAGCAGGTAGCTGTGCTCGTACACGCAGCCGGCGGTCACAGTGGGGAAGCAATAGTCGCGGACGAACTCGCGGCGGAGATCGACGACGAAGCAATCGACAGCACCCGAGGCTTTGGCCTTGTCCTCGATGCCCTCGAGCTCCTCAGAACCCTGGCCGACGTCGGCGGCGTAGCAGATGACTTCGCAGTCGAGATTTTCCTTGAGCCAGGGGACGATGGCTGAGGTATCGAGGCCGCCCGAATAGGCGAGGACGACGCGCTTGGGCATGGGGGGACTCCTGATCCGGGGCCGGGGTTCTGCTCCCGACGTGTAGCGACGGAGCTTTGGGCGTTGCACGATAGGCGGGTTGGTGGTTGGCCTGCTCAATCGAATCCAGCGAGCGGGGGTAAGCGCCCGTGCGGCGTAGGCTGCGGGCATGAATGATGATGCAGGTTCCGCTTCAGGTTCAGGGCCGGGGTTGGCAGCGGGGCGCGGGCTCGCGGTGTGCAGTTGGTCGCTGCAGCCTTCGTCGCTGAGTGATCTCGTGAGCAAGCTCGGGCAGACCGGGCTGCAGCGTGTGCAGCTTGCTCTCGGGCCGATGTTGACCGGCGACTGGGACGAGGCTGAGACGGTCGCGGCGCTACGCGATGCGGGCATCGAGATCGTCAGCGGCATGCTCGAGATGGCGGGGGAGGACTACAGCACGCTCGAGACGATCGCAGCGACCGGCGGCGTGCGGCCCGACGCGACCTGGAACGAGAACGTGAGGCTCGCGACCGAAGCCTCGGACATGGCGGCGAGGCTCGGCATGCAGCTCGTGACATTCCATGCCGGCTTCATACCGCACGACGCGAGCGACCCGGAGCGAGCCAAGGTGATCGAGCGTGTGCGCACGGTGGCGGATGTGTTCGCTGCGAACGGCGTGCGGGTCGGGCTTGAGACCGGACAGGAATCTGCGTCGACGCTGCTGGCGGCGCTGGACGCACTGGATCACGAATCGATCGGCGTCAACTTCGACCCGGCCAACATGATCCTGTACGGCATGGGTGACCCGGTCGAGGCTGTGCGCACGCTGGCGGGTCGCGTCGTGCAGGTGCACGCCAAGGACGCGATCGCGTCGGAGCGCCCTGGCGAATGGGGCACCGAGGTGCCGATTGGCGCAGGCGACGTGCGATGGGCGGAGTTGTTTGGTGTGCTTCGAGAGATCGGCTTCGAGGGTGATGTGGTGATCGAGCGGGAAGCGGGCGAAGATCGGATCGGAGATGTTGTGCGGGGGGTTGCGAAACTGCTCGCCGAGTAGGCAAATGCTGGTCGTGAAAGAGAGCATGCCGGAATCCCATGGGTAGGAACAGCCGCACCGAACCGCGGCACCGAGGGGATCGGTCACATGCAACAGCACGCAGATTCGGACGACAGCAGCAGCAACGCGACGCAAGGCCGGAAGAGGCGTCGTGTGGGTCGGCGACTCGAAATCGCGGTCGTTGTCGCTGGGATCATCGGCACCGGGCTCTACATGGCCAGCCAGTCTGTCCGGGGTGATGAGCGAGAAGCGAGGTCAAGCCTTGCGCGAGCGACTGATGTCGATCGATTCGGACGGACACCCCTGATGTACAGCAGCGGCTGGGCCGGGCCGGACGAG
>JBCCQU010000110.1:0-7151 GCA_039208875.1 Planctomycetota bacterium | reverse complement strand
GCGGGTGGCCGAGTGATGACCCGCTGCAAGCCGCCCTGGCGGCGTCGGGCTTCGTGCATGTCGAGATTCCCCGCGAACACGACTGGGTGCGATTTGCTGTGCCCGGCATGCGGCTGGACTTCGGCGGCATCGGCAAGGGCTGGGCTGCTGACGAAGCCGGCGAGGTGCTGCGCAAACGCGGCGTGTCGTCGTTCCTCATCGACTTCGGCGGCGATCTGCTCGCGGGCGATGCGCCGCCCGATCAGCCCGAAGGCTGGCGGGTGCGGTACGCCTCCGTGCTCACCGGTGCCGACCATGGCGATCTGTTCTCTCCAGCATTTGCTCCCGAAGATACAGGACAAGAGATCTACGGCTTTCCTGTTCCGCTCAGAAACGGAGCGGTCGCGACATCCGGTAGCAGCGAGCAATACGTGAGTATCGACAATGTTCGCTACAGCCACGTCCTCGACCCCGCAACGGGGCTTGGATCGACAGACACGCTCGCCGCGACCGTTATCGCTGTTGAAGCATGGCTCGCCGATGCTGTAGCGACCGCTGCGAGCGCGAAGTCGCTTGACTCAGAAGTTCGGGACAAGATCGAAACGCTCGGCGCAAATGTCTTCGCACAGACGATGCTGCCTTAGCAACGCCACAGCCGGTGCATCACACCGCTGCCTTACCACGCACCATGTCGAGCACCCGCACAGGATCGAGCGTAGAAGCCTGTCTTTGGATCTCGGGCTGATACTGCGCATACGCAGCTTTGCCCTTCGCGAGGTCCTGCTGAAACATCGCCCGCAAATCAACCGCTGACAGCGTTCGGCCGCCGGCGTAATAGGCCTTAGCAACCTTGCCGATTGCGTAGGTCGACGCGAAGGTCATCAGCGGTCCGGTCGCGGCATAGGCCATCTTGCCCGCGGTCTTACCGACCGTCTTCTTCAGGAACTTGCCGATCGCTTTGCGAGCGAAGTTCTCGAGCATCTGCGACGTCGCACCGAGGCCGAGCGTCGCGATGAACTCCTTGATGTGTCCCGCCCCGAGCTTGTAGCCGTAGCCCTTGCCGATGGTGTACACCATCCGCGTTTGCAACGGCAAGATGGCCATCGTCGCCAGATTCTGCGGCAACAGCTCCAGAGCTGCGTTCAGCACGGCGTACCGCAGCGTGGCTTTGTCGGCCTCCGCATCGGCAGGGTTGGGTGCTGCAGACTCGGCCGCTGAGGGCGCTGAAGCGGGGACCGGTGTCGGTAGCGGCACGAGGTCGGCCGCGCGGCCGCCGTCATCAAGCGACCGATCATCAGCACTCGCGATCACGAGCGCATCGTTCTCGAACCGCACAGCCTCTTCGTGATCGATCGCGAGCGTCTTCTCAAGACCATCCAGAAACTGCTGCTCCGCGGGCGTGGTCCGGCCGTCTGCATCGGCCACGCACACCGCAATCTCAAAGGCTGTGCGTCGCGCGTCATCGCTCGACAGCTTTGCAGCAGCTTCTTCAACCGAGACCTTGCCGAGCAGCGCCTTCTGCTGCACGCCGGCAAGCGACGGCAGGTCGTGCTCGGCTGCCAGCGTCTGCACCAGCGAACGCAACTGTTCGCGTTCCTCAGCACTCGTTCGCCCGTCGGCCAGGGCTGCGAGAAGCGCTAGCGTGATCACACCCTCTGCGTCGTGTTCGTTCATGCCGAAGCATAGTGACATGCACACGAGCCACTCATGTTAATCGCTCGTGATGAGGCTACAACGGCACCGCCATCAACGGACCTCAAGGTTCGGCAACGGTTCGTCATCTTTCGATTGCCTTTTCGATTCGGCGACGAGCAACAAAGCCTCGCGTTTCAGCCGCGTCGGTATGCTCCCCTCATATCATGGGGCCGGTCGCTGCTGACGTGCGGCACAACTGACACGGGAGCCGAAGCTGTGCGAGCCTGTTTGCAACTGTTGATTCTTGCGGTCGTTGGTGGGTCGTGCGTGGCGCAGTCCGCGGATAGACCGAACGTACTGTTCATCTTGGCGGATGACCTCGGCTGGCGCGACCTCTCCGTCGAGGGCTCGACCTTCTATGAGAGCCCGCACATCGACAGCATCGCCAACTCGGGCACCCGTTTCACGCGCACATACACCGCAAGCCCGGTGTGCAGCCCCGCGCGGGCCAGCATCATGAGCGGCACCTACCCCACCACGCACGGCGTGACCACATGGATCGGTGACTCGTCCGGCGAAGCATGGCGACGGCAGAACCGGCACGACAGCCACCTGCCGCCCAACTACGTGCGCGCGCTGCCCGCATCCGACACAAGCCTCGCGGAGATCTTCCAAGCGGCCGGCTACACGACCTTCTTTGCAGGCAAGTGGCACCTTGGCGGTGAAGGCTCCGGGCCGACCGACCACGGCTTCGATATCAACATCGGCGGCTGGTCGAGCGGCGGACCCGCGGGCGGCTACTTCGCGCCGTACAGCAATCCCGCGCTCGAGCAAGGGCCGGACGGCGAGTTCCTCCCCACACGCCTCGGCGACGAAACCGCGGACTTCATCAAGGAACACACCGAGTCGAGCGATGAGCCGTTCTTCGCGTTTCTCTCCTTCTACATGGTTCATGGCCCGGCACAGACCACCGAAGAGCTGTTCATGAAGTACTACGACAAGGCCAAGCTCGATGACATCGCAACAAGCCGATTCATCTGGGACCGCCGACTCGCGGTGCGACAAGTGCAAGACAATCCGATCTACGGCGGCATGATCGAATCCATGGATACCGCGATCGGCGTCGTCCTCGATCAATTGGAAGCGGTCGGCCAGCGCGACAACACGATCATCGTCTTCACCTCCGACAACGGCGGCGTGTCGTCGGGCGATCACTTCGCTACATCGAACCTGCCGTTCCGCGGCGGCAAGGGCCGACAGTGGGAAGGCGGCATCCGCGTGCCGGGCTACCTCGATGCACAAGGCGATCTCGGCTCCGGCCTCGTGAGCGACGTGCCCATCCACGGCATCGACTGGTTCGCGACACTGCTCGACCTCGCCGGGCTCGACGACGCATCGACCACGCAAGAGCTTGCAGGCATCAGCCTTGTACCCGCGTTGCGCGCGGAGCCCACAGCCGAACGCACGCTGTATTTCCACTACCCGCACTACGGCAATCAGGGCGGCGAGCCGTTCTCAGCAGCGGTTGATGACAACTGGAAGCTCATCCACTATCACGAAGACGGACGCCACGAGCTTTACGATCTCACGAGCGACCCGGGTGAAACCCGCGACCTCGTCACGATCTTCCCGGGACGTGCGCAGGCCATGGGTGAAGATCTCGAAGCATGGCTCAGCGAGACCGGCGCGCTCTTCCCAACGCCCGATCCCAACTTCAATCCAGAGCAACGCCAGGCACGCTGGGAGCGGCTCCGCTCCAACGGCATGCAGAACCTAGAACGCCGGCACGCCGAGTTCCATACACAGAAGTTCATCGACTGGGCGGAGAACAATAAATGGTGGGGAAGCAAGCCGAACTGACCTCGACGGATCGTTCAGTGCGTCGCTGTCACCGCTTCCCAGTCCAGGCCAAACTTCGCCAGATACTTGCGCACGCGGTCGGCGTCGTTGATCGATGCTCGCTATGCGATCGGAGGGAACGAACAGCATTCGTCTTTGCTTAGCTTGGATTACTCGTCGTTCACGTTGACTGCTCAGTGAGTCTGCTCACCCTGAACATCGATGGCAACCCGCGACGTGTCCTTGCGGCTAACGAAGACTGCCATCAAGTCCTGAAGTCGGCCAAGGTGGTTGTGATCGAGATTGAGATGGCGAGGCAGGAGATGGAGTTTCTGTGTTCGCGATCCAGCGACACGAGCATCAGTGTTTTCGGCCTGCGCCCACGAAGCTGGTAGTATTGCGTCTGGCGGAAACCATGAATGCTCCTGAGGTTTCCTAAAGAGGGCTGCGATGAATGAGCAGGCGGTTGTGCTGCTGTCTGGAGGGCTGGATAGCGCGACTGTTCTGGCTGTTGCACGGTCGCGCGGGCTGGCGTGTTACACGTTGGCGTTCGATTACGGGCAGCGGCATCGGCACGAACTCGAAGCGAGCCGAAGGCTGTCTGAGGAGCTCGGTTGTGCTGAGCATCGCGTGATGTCGCTGGATCTGCGCGCGCTCGGCGGGTCAGCGCTCACCGATGATGCGATCGCTGTGCCGAAGCATGAGGCTGACGAGGAACTAGGTGACGAGATACCCGTGACGTACGTGCCGGCGCGGAATCTGATCTTTCTTTCGATGGCAGCCGGGTACGCGGAAGTGCTCGATGCCGGTTCGATCTGGCTTGGTGTGAACGCGCTCGACTATTCGGGGTATCCGGACTGCCGACCGGAATTCATTGCGTCGTTCGCTGCGACGGCTCGCTTGGCGACCAAGCACGGAATCCAAGGCAAGGCGTTACGCATCGAGACGCCGCTGATTGATTTGACGAAGGCTGACATCATCAAGCTCGGGACGTCGCTCGGCGTCGATTATGCGCAGACTCACTCGTGTTACGACCCGACGCCGGACGGCTTGGCGTGCGCGCATTGCGACTCTTGCATTCTGCGGCGGCGAGGCTTTGCGGCTGCGGGTGTGCCGGACCCTACGCGGTACGCGTAGCAGCGCTAACGGACGATACTTGCAAGTGGGTTAGCAGCCGTCATCGAAATCGAGGACGAACTCAACGACATCCAGCGCGTCGATAGAGCCCGATTCGTTCAGATCGGCTGCGGGGTCGCTGGCATCGACGAGGTCGAAGAAGGCTGCGAAGTCGAAGTAGTTGAGTTCGTCGTCGTCGTTGATATCGCTTGGGCAAAGATCGCTGACGCAAGACACGCCGAGGACGCGGACATCGTCGACGCCGGCCTCGACGAGTGACCCTGCACCGCGGTCGCTGGCGACGAACTTGACTCGGACCGTTGAGGTCAGCGAGACAAAGTCCTCGACTCGGAAGTCGGTCTCGATCCAGCCTCCGGAAGTGCCTGGGCCGGTGGGGCCAACGGTCTCGACGAGGCTGTAGTTCTGGCCGTTGTCGTCGGAGACGAAGACTTCGAAGACATCAGCATTCGGAGCGTTGCCGGTGTCATTGGAGTACCACCGGGCGTAGGCAATTGTGGCTGACTGTGCCGAACTCAGATCGATAGCGCCGCTGAGGAGAGAAGTTGTGCCGTCGTCGACGTCGTTCTCACCGAGCGGCCCGCCCGGCGTGCCTTGCCCGGTGACCCATGCGACTGTGCCGATAGCGGAGTTGTCGTCTTCGGGCTGGGCGGCCGTGCCGTTGGGGTTGACGCGCACCCAGACTCCGCTGCCCGCGTCATCGCCGGGGGCTCCGGCGGAAAAGCCAACGGCTGTCTCGAAGTTGAAGGATTGGTCGACATCAACGGTGTCAGCTGCCAACGCGGTGAAGACCTGCGAGGAAGGGGCGAGCGCATCGGCTGGGGCCGTGATCGTGCCGCCGGATTGCAGGTCGAACGAGACGAAGAAGTCGATGTCGGCTGCGCACTCGGTTGTTGACGGGAAGGTTGCGATGAAATCGGTCGCGGATTGCGCGGATAGTGCGAACTGCTGGATGCCCGTGCCGGTGTCGACGTTGAACGTGCCGCTACCGGGAACGATGGCGTCGGTCGGTGACGGCACGATCTGAACGCGGAGGGTGTCGCCGCCGAGTGGTGAGACGGTTGTTGGCAGACCGTCGGGGAATTCGATCTCGGGGCCGGAGGCAAAGACGCCGCCGGCGTTTTCGATGTCGTTGCGGTAGATGGCGGTTCCGGTCCACCACGAGATGTCGCCGAAGACACTGGTTTGTGTCGAGCCACCTGAGAGGACGCCGGCGATGACCCAGTCGTTTCCGGCCCGGACGAGCACGGGACCGCCGCTGTCTCCGGGCGCTGTTGTTGCTTCGAACTGGATTGGCGTGAGGCTGCTGCCGGAGATGGTGTTGGCTGCGCTTGTTCCGTTGTCGAAGTCTGTTGAGATGATGTTGCTGCCGTTGCGGCCCGCAGGCCGGCCGTACACATCGATGATGTTTTCACCGCCCCAGCGGAAGTTGTCGGCGGTGAAGTTGTGGCCGGAGCTGCCGAGGCCGTTGAGCCCGTAGCCGACGGTAGCTGCGAGCGTGCCGACGAGATCATTGGTCTCGTCGATGAGTTGCATGGGCTGGGCGATGTTGGCGGGTACGGAGCTGTTGAGGAAGTGGATGGAGACATCGCCGCCGTCGAGCAGCGAGCCGTTGCCATCGGGGAGGCTCGACGACTGCACTGATGTCGAGAAGGTGACATTGCCGAGGCTGTCGCCGAAACGGACGGGCGCGCCGCCGCCGATGCCGCAGTGTCGGGCGCTGAGGACGACATTGGGAGCGATGAGCGTGCCGGTGCAGCCGCCAATGCTGACGACAGCGTCGAAAGGCGCGGCGTAGTTTCTGGCTCCGGTGATGCCGATGGTGTTGTTGATGACGATGCGCGGGAAGACGCCGTCGCCGGCCTCGATGGAACCGGGCGCGTACGTCTTGGTGTCGATCTGGCGCTCGGAGAGGACGGCTCCGGTAGCGCCATCGATCACGGCTTCGTAATGGGTTGGGCTGGCGGGGGCGCCGTCATCGGCGAGGGATGTTGTGACTTCCCACGCGAGAGATGCCTCATTGCCGGCGCGGAACCAGACGAGTTGTGCATCGGAAGCGATGGCTTCGGGCAGTTTGGCCTCGATACGTTGGATGGCGGCGGGCTCGGTGATCTGCATCGGCTCGCGGCGCAGCTTGACGTCTTCCGTTGATTCGTCGAAGACCTGCGCGACGTTGCCATCCGCGTTTTTCAGCACGAAGACTCTGCCGCCGTGCAACGGGATGTCGTCGACGAACTTCTGGAAGATCATCTCGCCGGGGCGGTCGCCGCCCGCCTGCTGCACAAGCTCGATGCGGTTATCGCCCTGTTGCAGGTAGGCCGTTGCAACGGTGTCCGCGAGGTGACCGCGAACGAGGGTTTCGTTGGCGAATGCGTAGCTGCTGACGCACGCACCGCATGCGACAGCCATTACCGACAGGCTCCGTGTGATCACGTTTTTTTCCTCTATCGCCCCAGGTTCCGCGGCGGGTTATTTATTGGATACGGAGTGTAGCTGCGCCGCCCGATCGCTCCAAGCGTGGCGACTTGGGCAATGCGTGGTGGGCCAACCAAGGGAATCCGCTG
>JBCCQU010000109.1:0-7156 GCA_039208875.1 Planctomycetota bacterium | reverse complement strand
CGTACACAACGTCACACGGAGCGATTCCAACGTCCAGCAGCCTCGACAAACCGGCCGGCTCAGAGCAGCCATCGCAGCACGATCGTGATCAAGGCGGTCTTGGTTGGCGATCGCATGCCGTCGAGTGCACGGTGTGCCGCCATCAGTTCGTCCAGGTCATTCCCGAGGTCGTCGCCGACCTCGAGAGCGAATGCCCTAACTGCGAAGCATTCGTCGTGATGCGCGAAGCCGAGGTCGAGGCGTGACAGTGCCCGATCGACGCACCATCAAGTTCACCCGTCCGATCGATTGTCAGTTGTCTTGTGCCCCGCAACCCAAGGAAGCGGGGGCCGGCGTTGCAGCGGCGACCCCCATGCTCGCCGCTCCTTCTCCCGCAAGAGAATCTCGGAGCGACAAGCCGAGGAGTTCAATCACGCGGGGTGCCACGGGTGGCACGATACCAACACCAGGTCAGCGTGACGCGGGGCGACTGCCTCCGTCACCTGCACAGACTCGAGTCGGGCACCGCCCGGCTTATCCTCGCAGATCCGCCGTACGGGATCGGCTACGACTCTCGACTCGGAGAGCGACTCACCAACGACGAGCGGCCGTTCATCTGGTGGCTACACGAGGCGCATCGCCTGTGCAGCTCGCCGGGCGCGATCGTGACGTTCTGCCGCTGGGACGTTTGGCAGCTGTGGGTCGATGCGGTCGAGGCCGCCGGCTTCGCGGTCCGCTCCCAGCTCGTGTGGGACAAGATCAGCCACGGGATGGGCGACACCAGGCGCACGCTCGGACCAAGGCACGAGCTGGCGGTGTTCGCGACCAAGGGCCGGTTCAGCTTTCAGAGCGGCCGGCCGCAGAGCCTGCTCTCGATCCCGGTGCCGCGAGGACCATCGTCATAAGTCTTGGCTGTATCAAGACGTACCGCAATGGCCCGGCTTATCCCCTGCTGTCCAGTGTTTTACTACGGGTGACGTCTGCAGCGGCCACCGCAATCAGCCACCGCCGAAGCGTCGGCCCGCTTCGTGCTCTAGCAGTAGCCAGGTGGCTGCAAACCAGACCAGCAACGGCGGATACTGCGTCCACTTCGGCAAGGCCGGCTCGTGCAGCAAAAACAGCACGACCATAAACGTGCCGATGAGTGACGTCGCCAGGCCGAGGCCGAGCTTCGCAAGCGGCCCGCGCACACGCTCGACGAATACCGCAGCGAGCGCAGCTGCACCGGCGACAAACTCCGTGATGCCGATGATCCACTGCGACATGACCGCCAGCGCTTCGCCGAACGGGCCCAACGCACTGTCAGAGGCTGTCAGCACGCTCCGCCAGAGAGGGCGGAAGCTCTCCGGCAGGCGGTCGCGGACAACGCTGGGCACCAGTGAGCCGACGCCCGCGACGAGCATGAAGGCACCGAAGACGCTGAGATTGATCAGGCCGATCGAAGGCAGTTGCACCGAAGTTCTGGCCGAGTCGCTCGACATGCCATCAGAATACCGGTCCTGCTTATCCGTGGTTGCCCCGGTCTCGTTACAAAGCGGCCGCGGGGCCGACGGGCCTAGCGTGGCCGGTGACAAGCCCCCCGCCCCCCTCGCCCCCCTCGGAATCTCAATCAACGCGCAGCGGCGTCTTCTACGGCTGGTGGGTGGCGGGCGTATCGCTGGTCGCGCTCGCCTGCACGAGCCCCGGGCAGAGCTTCGTGGTCGGGCTGTTCAACGAATCGATCCGCGGAGCAGCCGGCCTCGATGAGAACACGCTGGCGCTTGCGTACATGATCGGCACGCTCGCGTCTGCATCGCTGATGACGCTGGCCGGCAAGCTTTCGGACAAGCTCGGGCCGCGCACGATGATGGGGTTGTCAGCACTCGGGCTGGCCGGCGCGTGCACAGCTGTGGGCTATGTGCAGGGCGTGGTCAGCGTGACCGTCGCGTTCTTCCTGCTGCGATTCTTCGGCCAGGGCGTGCTCGGGCTCTCGGCATCGCACATGACAGCCATGTGGTTCGAACGCAGGCTCGCGCGTGTCGAGAGCTACAAGCAGCTCGGTCTGGCTGGGCTTTGGATCGGCCTGCCCGCGGTAGTGCTGTGGCTGATTGAGAGCTTCGGCTGGTCTCGCGCGTATGCGACGCTCGGCTTCGCAGCAGCGGTCATCGTCGTGCCGCTGGCGATATTCGTCGCGAGGAACAGGCCGGAGGACGTCGGCCTGACAGTCGACGGCGACGATGAACACACGGACGACACAAACGCGAACACTTCCGAGCAGACTTCACCAGCCATCGAACACAAAGGCCCCGACTTCACGCTCAGCGAAGCCATCATGACTCGGGCCTTCTGGGTAGTCCAGCTCACCATGGTGCTCAACGGCGTGGTCGGCACCGCGTTCCTCTTCAACATGCAGCCGATGCTGACCGAGCGAGGCTTCGATGCGGACATCGCAGCCATCGCGCTGCCCGCGTGGAACATCACGATGGCGGTGAGCACGCTGATTGGTGGGCAGGTCGCCGATCGCGTTCGGCCGCGGTTCTTGCTGGCGGGCTCGTGCGGCGTGCTGGCAACCGCAAGCATCGTCGCGGCGTTCGCATCGCAGCCTTGGCACTTCCCGCTGTTCATGGCCATGTTCGGCCTGTCGCAATCGCTCGCGGTCGTCGCGGGCAGCCCGGCGATCGCGCGTTTCTTCGGCCGGTCGCACCACGGCAGCATCCGGGGCTTCGGCAGCACCGCCAGCATCGCGGGCACGGCGGTCGGGCCGATCATCCACACGCAGTTGGTGGCTGTCGCACCCGCGCTGGTGTGGCTCGTCGGCGAGGGCCGAGGGCTGTCGATCGGGCCGTTGCTCGCTGCTGCGGTGGCGATTCCGCTGGGCGTGCTCGCGACGACGCTGAGACCGCCGCGTCACCCGAGCCTCGGCCCAGCGGGTAGCTGAACGCGAGTCGGCGTATATTCGCGTGATGGCAGGGAGCGACGCTCGGCAAACGCCGGCCATGAAGCAGTATTACCGGTTCAAGGCCGAGCATCCCGGCTGCATGCTGTTGTTCCGCATGGGCGATTTCTACGAGCTCTTCGAGGACGACGCCGTCACCGCTCATCGCGTGCTCGGGCTGACGCTTACCAAGCGGCCGCCGGCCGACATGCCGCTTGCGGGCGTGCCCCACCACCAGCTCGAGAACTATCTCCGCAGGCTCGTAAACCTCGGGCATCGCGTCGCGATCGCCGACCAGGTGCAGGATCCGAAGGAAGCCAAGGGTGTTGTCGATCGCGCGGTGACGCGAGTTGTCAGCTCGGGCACGCTTGTCGACGAAGGCCTGCTCGATGGCGAGCAGGTGAGCCGACTCGGCGCGGTCGTGCTCGATGAACACGCCGATGGCTTGGTCGCATCACTCGCGGTAATCGAGCTTTCGACAGGTTCGTTCGTGCTGAGCACGTGCCGCATCGGTGCGCTCGCGGACGAACTCGCTCGGCTCGGCGTCAAGGAACTTCTGCACATCGATGCCCGCGCCGACGGCCAGCCCGCGACGGCAGTCGCAGAAGCGGCTGCCCGCGCCGCATGCGAAACGACCGCTCGGCCGGCGTGGCAGTTCCGCCCGCAAGAAGCTTTCGAGACTGTGACCCGCCACTTCGGCGTCAAGACACTCGCCGGGTTTGGGATGGCTGACGATCATCCCGCGATCGCTGCAGCCGGTGCGCTCATCGCGTGTCTGTCCGAGACGCAGGTCTCGACGCGGGATACGCGGCCCGGATCGCTGCCGGCTTCGCTTGCGCACCTACGGCCGCCGCGACTCGACGAGAGCAACGCCGGTTGTGTGCTCGATGCAGCCAGCCTGCGGGCACTCGAGGTCGAGAAGACCATGCGTACCGGCGAACTCGCGGGCTCGCTGCTCGGCACCTTTCTGCGGGCCGGCAAAGGCTCCGTGTGCAGAACGGCGATGGGCAAGCGCCTACTTCGCGACTGGATGTGCAGGCCGCTCGCGGACCGCGCAGCCATCGAAGCACGGCAGGCGGCGGTGGCAATGTTCGTCGAGGATGCGCGCACAGCCGACGCGCTCGGCGAGCTATTGGATCAGGTGCACGATGTTGCGCGCATCGCGGGCCGACTCGCGCTGGGTCGAGCCACGCCGCGGGACGTTGTGGGCCTCGGGCGATCGCTCGGCGTGATCGACGAAGTGCTGGAACTCGCGGACGGCGCGCCGTCGCTGAGCGCGCACTCGACCGCCTTGCGCGCCCTCGCGAGTGATCTCGGCGAGTTGGCGGAGGCGATCGCGCAGGCCTGCATCGATGATCCGCCGGCGCACCTGCGCGAGGGCGGGCTGATCCGCGATGGCGTGGATGCGGAGCTCGACGAGTCGCGGCGGCTGCAGACCGATGCGAACTCGTGGCTCGCTGAGTATCAGGCGAAGATCGCTGCGGAGCTTGACCTTCCGACACTCAAGGTCGGTTTCAACAAGGTCTTCGGCTATTACATAGAGCTGACCGCAGTGCAGGCACGCGAGCACGACGAGACGCTGACGAAGGCTGCGTTCACGCGGAAACAGACGCTGAAGAACGCGGAGCGATACATCACGCCGGAGCTGAAAGATTTCGAGGGCAAGGTCACGACCGCCGAAGCGAGGGCCATCGAGCGGGAGCAGAAGCTGTTTGCCGGTTTATGCGCACGGGCGTGCGAGCAACTGGCGGCGATCGGTGTGTTCGCGGACACCATGGCTGAGCTCGATGCGCTCGCAGGGCTCGCAGCCAAGGCTGTGCAGCGGGGCTGGACGCGGCCGACGATCGTCGACGAGCCGACGCTTGCGATCCATGGCGGTCGGCACCCGGTGCTGGATGAGACGCTCGAGACCAACTTCGTGCCCAATGACGTCGAGCTTGGCGTTGCTGGCAACGCTGCGTCGCGCGCGCGGCTCGCGCTGCTGACCGGGCCCAACATGGCGGGCAAGAGCACGTACATTCGGCAGGTGGCGTTGCTCACGCTGCTTGCGCACATCGGGAGCTTTGTGCCCGCCGACCGCGCGACCATCGGCGTGTGCGATCGCATCTGCACGCGCATCGGCGCGGACGATGCGCTGCACCGCGGGCAGTCGACATTCATGGTCGAGATGACCGAGACCGCGTCGATCCTCAACTCCGCGACAGAGCGCACGCTTGTGATCCTCGACGAGATCGGCCGAGGCACGAGCACGCTGGATGGGCTGAGCCTTGCATGGGCGATCGCTGAGCATCTCGCGGGAAATGACGAGACAAACAGCGAAGCCGGCGGGCCACGCACGCTGTTTGCGACGCACTATCACGAGCTGACCGAATTGGCTGAGCGCATGGCCGGACGCGTGACCAACCTGCACGTTGCCGTGCGGGAGTGGACGGCGCCGGACGATGCGGACGGCCATCCCGAGATCATCTTCCTGCACCGCATCATGCCGGGCCGGGCCGATCAGAGCTACGGCGTGCAGGTGGCGCGGCTCGCCGGCGTGCCGGGGCCGGTGATTGCGCGCGCAAGAGAAGTACTCGCAACGCTGAGCGTGCAGGGCGCCGGCGTCGATAAGCCGGACGTGACGAATGTGCCAGCGGCGCGGAAGCCAGCACCGAGCGATCAGATGTCGCTGTTCACCGAGTTTGTGCCCCATCCGGCCGTGGACGCGATCCGCGAGATCAAGCTCGATGAGTTGTCGCCGATGCAGGCGTTTGATGCGCTCCGGAGGCTGTGCGATCTCGCGGAGACGGATCGCTGATGCATAAAGGCTGTCGCCAATGACCGGCATCTACGAAGCCCATCCGATCTCGGTGTTCATCGTGGCGCTCGCGATGCTGATGACGCCGTTCTGGATCGTTGCAACGTATGCATTCAGCGGCGCCGACCTGCGCAAGGGTGCGATACTCGGCGGGCTGTGGGCTTTGTTTGGTGCGCTCATGCTGTGCGTTTGCTTGTGGGATGTTCCCGGCGGGCTCGGCCTGGCTGGCAATCTGATCGTGCTCGTGGCGTGGCTTGTGCCGAGCGGGCTGCTAGTTGCGTTCCGACGTTGGGCGCTGGCCGAGCCGTTGAGTCAGCGCTGGCTGGTCGCCTTGCAGTTGTGGCGTGTCATCGGCGGCGTGTTCCTCATCGAGATGGCGCGCGGCAACGTGGCGGCGGTGTTTGCTTGGCCGGCGGGCATCGGCGACATCCTCGCGGGGCTTCTCGCGCTGGTCGTGCTGCTGGCCAGCCGAAAGATGCCGAGCATCCCGGCGGGCATGGTTGTCGCTGTGGCTGTGTTCGGCATCGCCGACTTTGTCTCGGCCCTGTTCTTCGGCGTCACCTCGAGCAACAGCCCGGCGAACCTGTTCCCGCAGGACACGCCGAGCCGGCTCATCGACTTCCCGAGCGGGATGATCCCGCTGTTTCTTGTGCCGTTCGCGATCTTCTTCCACACGCTTTCGCTGCTCGAATTGCGACGCAATCGGCCATGATTTCCTGACGCTCGTTGACACGTTGCAGTCCGATGTCGATAATCGTTTCTCAATAACTGGAGGGACCCTGCGATGACCGACTGCCCGAACTGTGTCTCAAGCGCCGCTCTCGGTACCGATGCTGCCTCGGTGTGCAGCGAGTGCGCGAGCGTTTCGGTCCTCGGTGCATCGATGAACGCGCCGACGCTTCTCGCTTTGGCTGCAGGTACGGTCGCTGTCGCGCTCGAGTGGCGCGCAGCAAAGCGTGCACTTGGCAGCACCTTCTCGATCGCTACGGCCAAGACTTGACGGCGCTGATCTGACCGGCGTCGTCAGAGCCTTCGCAGCAGCACGCCTGTAATGAACGCAACGCAAGCGGCGATGATGAGCCAGCCGGAGAGCCTGCGACGGACTTCGCGAGGCTGGAGATCATCAGCTATCGCTGTCGGATCAAACGGCGTGAGCGCCGCAAGTGCATCCGAGCCAGTCGCAGCGAGGTTGTACTCCTCGGGGTACGGCTGTTCGTGATGGACGATGCGCAGCTCATTGGTCGTCGCATTAAGCAGCCGAACTGTTGTGCGTCCGGTCGGAGCGAGATCCGCGGCGGTCGAGAAGCGGCCGAGGCCGGTCGGGATGACATCGAGCGGCTCTGCGTTGCCGTCTTCATCGATGCGCTCCGCCTGCCAATTTGCGGGCGAAGCGGTCGCCGCGCCGAGTCTTGCAGTACGGCCGGCATCGGTATCGAGTTGGATCGTGTCGCCGACGATCGTGGTCG
>JBCCQU010000108.1:0-7249 GCA_039208875.1 Planctomycetota bacterium | reverse complement strand
GGCGGCCGCTGTGGATCATGCTGACGAGTGTCTCGTAGGAGCAGCCGGGCCGGAACGGCTGGCTTGCATCGCGGACAAACCACGGGCCCATGGCGTTCTGGGTGGCTTGGCGCGACAAGGGATCGAGTCGGCCGCGGCAGCTCGGGCAGACAGACGCGTCGGCCGCCGCGGAGTCGCCGCAGTACGGGCATACGCCGTTCGTTGGCACGTTTGGTCCGCTCACGCTGGCAACATAGCTCGCGGGTTTGTGATCGGGAAGGCCGACGGCGTGAGGTGATGTTGAGTCGGGGGTTGACCCGGGGCTGCCGGGGCGGACTGATTGCGTCATGGCTTTGGACACTTCGCACCGCTTCGTTCGCTTGTTGCAATCCATCAGCCTTGTGTGGCTATGTCTCACCGCGGCGGGTTGCGACTCGTCGCAGTCACGCGGCCCTGAGCCGTTGCGGGGCGTAGAACGGAGCGAAGCCGACACCGCATCGCGGGCGTCGGCGACGGGTGGCACTGCTGAGCGTCCCCCGCTGCTGGTGAACGGACGGGCGGTGCCGTGGTCGTCGCTTCGGCCGTTGCTCGCTGAGGCTGCGGGCGCGATCGCGATCGAAGAGATCGCACTCGACGCAGCGATCGAGCAGACCGCACAGCAGGCCGGCGTGACCGTGACACGGGCGGACATCAACCGCGAGCAAGACCTGCTTGTGCGCTCAATCGCTGCAGATGCTTCGCTCGATCGCGGCGAGGCGCAGCGCGTGGCTGAGACGATTCGGCGGAACCGCGGACTCGGTCCGGATCGCTTCGCTCGGTTGCTTCGGCGGAATGCGTTGCTTCGGGCGTTGGTGCAGCCCGAGATCGAGATCGGCGAAGACGAATTGCGGACCGCGTATGAGGTGCTGCACGGCGAGCGATATGTCGTGCGGGTGCTGGTGGTCGAGCGGCGTGCGGACGCGGCACGCTTCCGGAGCGAGATCGCTGCTGCGGCCGATCCCGAGCGTCGGTTCATTGAGTTGGCGGGTGAGCATTCGACCGATGCAACGGCCTCGCGCGGCGGACTGACCGAGCCGATCAGCCCGGCCGACCCTGCATATCCGGCTGCGATCCGTGCGGTTGTCGATGGCTTGCAGCCCGGCCAGCTCAGCACGGTCGTCGCGCTGGACGGCAGCTTTGCGGTGGTTCGAGGTCAGGCTGTGGTGCCGGGCAGCGGCCGGAGCTCCTCGGCGGTGCGTGGCTCGCTCGAGGAGCGCGTGCGGACACGGCAGGAGCGCATCGCGATGGATGCTCTTTCGCGGCGACTGCTGGAGTCGTCGCAGATCGCGCCGTTCGACGAGTCACTCGGTTGGAGTTGGCGAACCCGCCCCCGTCGCGGGCAGTGATGGCTGCTCGACGCCGAGGTGCTCGACGAAAAACTCGGTGATGACTGCTCGGCCGTTGGCAACGACGGCGGGATCGACGTGCGTGAGATCGGGGAACGTCTTGCGTTCAACGTCGATGCCGGCTTCGCGGGCTGCGGCTTCGATGCGCTCGGTGTGATACGGGCGGACGACGCTGTCCGCCTCGCCGTGCACGAGCAGCAGCGGTCGATCGCCGAGATCGACGATCTTTTCGATGGGGTCGGTGCCGTCGTGGATGAGCAGCGAGGCGATCCACGGCACATGATCGCTGGCGACATCTTGCCATGACGAGAACGGTGCGACGGCTGCAACGGCTTTGAGTTCGGGGCGGTCCGGGCTGAGCGTGAGGGCGACCGCACCGCCGAGGCTCAGCCCGTACATGCCGACGCGATCCGGGTCGACATCGTCGCGGGCCAGCAGCGTGTCGAGCGCTGCGTCGGCGTCGGCCACGACACTTTCGCGATTGAGTTTGCCTCGCTCCGACCTGCCATAGCTGCGGTAATCAAACAGGAAAACACCGATGCCGGCGTTGCTAAGGAACTCGCAAAGCTCGATGTGTCGCGCGATGTTGAAGGCGTTGCCGTGTGTGTGCAGCACCGCGGGCACGCGCTCGCCGGGCGTCGCACCTCGTGGCGGGATCCACCAGCCGTGCAGCGTGAGGCCGTCGGCGTTTTCGAAGTACACGTCTTCGGCGTTGTCGGGCGTCTCGAACTCGCCGCGATCGGGATAGAAGAACAAACGCTCGGAGCAGCCCGTGACGAGCGCGCTGGTGACGGTGATCAGCAGGCCGAACAAAATCGCACTCCTCGCGACAACCTTGAACCAATTCCATTGGCGGCGAGCCTCGGCGCGTTGGTCGGTGTCGTTGCCCATCGGCATCCTGTTTCCGAAGACCGCACGCGGGATTGCGAGCGAGCTGTGTTATCGCGCGTATTCGACGGCCCGGGTCTCGCGGAGCACGGTGACTTTGATCTCGCCGGGGAAGGTCATCTCATCGCTGACACGCTTGGAGATTTCGTGCGCGATGAGGAAGGCCTCGTCGTCGCTCACCTTGGCAGCATCGATCATGACGCGGACCTCTCGGCCGGCCTGCACGGCGTAGGCCTCCTCGACACCGGGGTACGCGAGCGCGATGTCTTGCAGATCGTTGAGACGCTGGATGTAGCGTTCCATGCTCTCGCGGCGTGCGCCGGGACGGGCAGAGCTGACCGCGTCGGCTGCCATGACGATGGGCGTGTAGAAGGTGGTCGAGGGGATGTCGGCGTGGTGGCCGCCGATGGCGTTGAGGACGGCTTCCTCTTTCTCGCCGTACTGCTTGGCGAAGTCCATACCGATCTTCGGATGGCCGCCTTCCATCTCGTGGTCCATGGCTTTGCCGATGTCGTGCAGATAGCCACAGCGGCGAGCGAGCTTGCCATCGAGCCCGAGTTGCTCAGCGATGATCTGCGACATGTACGCGACCTCGACCGAGTGGCGGAGCACGTTCTGGCCGTAGCTTGTGCGGTAGTGCAGCTTGCCCATGGCCTCGTTGATCTTGGGATGCAAACCGCGGAGGTTGACCTCGACGGCGGTCTCCTTGCCGTACGTCCGGACCTTCTCTTCGATCTCGCTCTTGACCTTGCTGACGACATCTTCGATGCGGCTCGGGTGCATGCGGCCGTCGGCAACGAGGCGTTCCAGGGCTTCAACGGCCACGGCCTGCCGAACCTTGTCGAAGCACGAGACGACGATGACGCCCGGTGTGTCGTCGACAATGATGTCAGCACCGGTGACCTTCTCGAAGGCGCGAATGTTTCTGCCTTCACGGCCGATGATGCGGCCCTTCATGTCGTCGGACGGGATCGCGACCGAACGGACCGTGGCTTCGGACGTTGACTCGGCGGCGAATCGCTGGATGGCTTGCAGCGTGATTTCGGTGGCCTTGGTCTTGGCCTCGGCCTCGGCATCTTCGACGATGTGGCGCACGGCCTTGGCGACCTCGCGGCGATTTTCTTCTTCAACGCGCTCCAGCACGCGGGCCAGCGCCTGCTCCTTGCTGTGGCCACTGATCTCGTGGAGCTTATCGGTTTGCTCCGCGAGCAATTGCTTCAGTTCGATTTCACGCTCGGCGACCGCGCGTTCACGCCGTGCAGCGTCATCTTCAGCGGCCTTGGCCTTGGCCTCGCGATCGGCTGCTGACTCCTCTTTGCGGTGCAGCAGCTCATCACGCTTGGTCAGGCGGCGTTCGGTTTCACGCAGCTCCGACCGCTCGGCGTCGAGTTCTTTTTCAATCCGCTCTTTGCGGGCGATAGCCTCGCGCTCGGCTTCGAGGCGGGTCGCCTCGGCTGCGGTCCTGGCTTCTTGCTCGGCAGCGCGCAGTATGCGGTCGGCCTCGTCCTGGGCTTGCTTAACAGCTCGCCCTGAAAGCAGCCGTTGGACGAGGATGCCGAGCCCGGCACCAACGACGACAGCCACCGCCGTGAGTGCAAGAGCGGCGGGCGTCGAAAGCTCGGCAAGCATGAGAGCCTGCGATTGTGTCAGCGCGGCCGAAACCACGATGAGCTCCTGACTCACCGCGACCGAGTTGATGCCGCGGCCGGAGGCGGTCCGCGTGAATCACGCAAGCAGGAAACGGCTTGACCGTTTCGGTTTCGCAGCCGAGATAATGCCGGCTGTGTCAACATGCCATGACCGGCTCGGTCGCCGGATAAAAGTGTGCCTCGGCGACGCTTCGACATCGCCCGACACAAGTATAGCAATTACCGACCCCAATGGGTACTTAGGCAAAGGTGTACTTGGAAACTGACCGGGCTCGGCAAGCTATGCGGCTCGTGTTTGGCCATGCACTCTGGCCACGTAATCGACGACCTGCTTGACGATGAAGTCGCGGTGAGCCGGGTGGAACCCGAACTCGAAGGCGAGGCCGGCGTGAACCGCTTGCGTGCTGTCGGTGTGGCGGTGGACGAGCTTGCCTGTCATGGCGAGCGGCACGGGAAGGCCTTGCCCGAGATCGAGCCTCAGCCAGAAGAACGGCGATGCGTCGAGGGGGCCGGCTTCAGATCTGGCCACGAGCACTCCGAGGCCGCCGCCGGAGAGGTTGATGAGTTGGCCGGTGAACTTCGGACCGACGCTCGGCAGCATCAGTTGCTCGCTGTCATCGGACAGACTTTGGTGTCCGGCTGTGCCCTCGATGCGGGCACGGTTGGCGACCTCCGCCGGGCCGACGGACTGGGGGTCGAGCAGCGGCCAGAGATCGACGTTGGGCAGGTCGAGACGCGCGGTCGAGATGCGGAAGAAGTCGCGTCGCATGCATCGCTCGACCGTCGTTGGCATGGCGAGGCGGAGTGCGCCGAGGCCATCGGTGCCGATGCCGCCGAGGGTCTTGGAGTGAAACATCCACCGGTTCTGGCCGATGGACATGGCGGCGACGATGTCAATGTCGGGTTCGATGCTGATGCGTTGGCCGGCTGCGGCGGGATACTCGACGAGGATTTCATCACCACGGATTTCGAGCACGCGTACGCGCCATACGAGATCTGGCTGGGCTCGCTTCCAGACCTCGGGCGATTCGACTTGCTCCACGCCTCGCTTGGCGATGGTGAACTCGATCGCGCCTCGACGGCTATGGATCTGATGCAGGCAATCACGCCATCGCTCGGTTCGAGATCGGCTTGCTGGCACGGAACCTCCCGGTGATCTTCACAACGGAATGCGTCGTGTGAAAGGTCGGTTTGCTGATGGCAACCACCCAGCGAGCCGCGCGGCTTCTGCGCAGAGAACCGCCGGCTGTGTGGCGCGTTCAGGTTGCCGCGTCCGAGAACTTCGGTTGCCTGCGGAGCGTCTCGCGAAGATCACTGAGTGCGCGCTTTGCATCTTGGAGCTCGGCTTCGTTCAGGGATCCGCCGCCGAAACGAATGGTGCAGTAGGCGCTTGCGATGCGACGGAATCGATCGCTGATCGTTCGTTGTTGATCGGCTGACATCCGCTCATCAAGTGCTTCGGCGTGGGCGAGCGGCGGTCGGCTATCGGGCTTGGCGAGGCCGGCCTGCACAAGGGCCTCGAGTGCTTCGGCATAGATCCGGGCTTGGCTGGCTCGCTCGGCGAGATTGTCGCCGTGGGTGGGCAAGAGCGCTTGTCTCAGTTTCATGGCCTTGATTCGCGCGCGCACGATTCCGCTGACCGCCCAGCCGAACAGAGCGAGACCGGCGGCGACGACTGCCAGGCTGATGGCGCGCACGACGCGTTGCACCGCGACCGATCGCGTGCCGAGATCTGGGCCGACGGTGTTTGTCCCGAAGCCGAAGAGTTCGACCTGCGATTGGCTATCGAAGCTGACAACCGAGCGAATCCATGCATATTCGATGGCGTCGAACCATCGTGCGAGCCGTGGGCCGAAGCCCTCGGGCGTGCCATGGATGAGTTCGAGGTCGGCTGGTGGTGTCGGGTCGAAGGTGGCCCAGGCATCGTCGGCGATCATCACCTCGACCCAGGCGTGCGCGTTGCTCTCCCGGACGACGTAGTGCGAGGAAGTCGCGTTGTAATCGGCAGCGACATAGCCGGTCACGACGCGAGCGGGGATGCCAACAGTGCGACACATCGCGGCCATGACGCTTGCGAAATACTCGCAATGCCCCCGCTGGGCTGTCTGGAGGAACCACTCTTCGGGCATCACATTCGGCGGCGTTGGCGGCAGTTCGAGGGTGTAGGCAAAGTTGCGTTGCAGCCATTGCTGAATTGCGCGCGCACCGCGGGCGTCATCTTCGCGAGGACGGAGCGCCGGATCGGGCTCAACGTCGGCGCCTTGCAAGACCTGCGCCGCTTGATTGGCGATGAGCTGCGACGGGAACGAAACGATCGGCCGAGGCTCATCGAACGTGAGCGAGGGTGTGCCGGTGCGCGAGCGGACCTCGTATCGGAAGCGGCCGCCGTTGAGCTCAGCGCCGAGCACGAGCGAGTCGTCGGCCTTGCGAAAGGCATCGACCGTATCGCCGACGGTGACCTCGACGGGCTTCCAGGCTGCGAAGAGTCGGGCCGGGCCGTCGGCAGCATCGCGGAGTGAGATTTCTTGGCGGATATCGTCGGCCTGTTCACGCGCGAGCAGCCTTCGCTCGCCGCGGACGAGACGTTCATCGTTGCCGCTGACAGTACGTTCCGACCAGCGATTGTTTTCGGCGTCGTAGTCTTCGAGCACAGCGCCGCGCAGATACACGACTCGCCCGGTCGCGCCAGCGGGTTCGCCAGTCGAACCGTTGAAGATGCGGAGGTCGAGGACGGGGGTTGGTGATGTTGAGATGAGGCCGCCGGTGCCGAGTTGGACGCTGTCGTTGAAGCCCGAAACCTGTCCGACAGAGGGGCTGCCGAGTGCGCCGAGGCGATTGCCGAGCGGTGCGCGCGGCACGGTAACGAAGACAAACGCAGCGAATACGAACATGGCGATGACGACGCTGACGGTCCACGCGCGGAGTCTTGACCATGCCGCGAGTGTGGAGAGCGGGGCTGCGACGCTGCCGCCCTGCTTCTCGATGCGCCAACGCTCTGACGAGAGCTGGTAGAGCATGGCGGACACGATGAGCAGCGTGATCTGCAGCACGAGCAAGACGCCGACGACGAACTCAACATTGGTGAGCATGGCGCCGAGTGACAGGAAGAGCGCGAGGAGCAGGAGTTGAGCGTCGTCGCGGGGTCGTTTGCGGTCAAGGAGTTTGATGAGGCCGACGATGATGAGGAAGAGGCCGAACTCTGACACGCTCGGCCCGCGTGACAGCCACCGCTGCAATGCGATGAGGCCCGCGAGGACAACGAAGGTGTTGATGACCCAGCGTGCGGGGTCGAGCCGGATAGGGCCGTCGGTCAGCCAAGCGGCAAAGGCGAGGACGGTGATCGCGGCG
>JBCCQU010000107.1:0-7263 GCA_039208875.1 Planctomycetota bacterium | reverse complement strand
CGTCACGCCCGTCGGTGCGTCGGGGTTCGCGACGCCGATTTGAACGTTGTTGCCGCCGCCGAGGATCTCGCCGAACGCCGGATCATCGAGATAACGCAGGAGTGCGTTGCCCTCGACAGCGTCGAGGTCGCCGTTGAACCGCCACTCGGTTTCCTGCACCGGTGACGGATCCCACGTATCGATCGTGACCGTGCCTTCGTCGACGGTGATCGTGCCGACGATGCCGCCGAGCGGGATGTCGACGTCGCGGATCTTGAACGTCGCAGCTCCGTTCGGCAGAAGCGCGAACTCAAGCGTGATCGAGATATCAAGGAAGCCGTTGAAGACCGTGTCCTCGAAGGTCTGTGTGAAGACCTGCGGCGCCGGCCCGCCCGTGAGATTGCGAGAGAAGCCCGACTGCAAACGACCGGCACCGGCCTGCGCCAACTCGAGCACATCAATCAACTCAGAACCGGTCGGCACTTCCAAAGCAATGAAGCCCGTCGTCGAGATCGTCGCGTCGGTGAGTTCGTAGCGATAGCCCGGAGCATCGACGAGCGCCTGCGACGGACCGGCCGGGAACGGCGTGGTGAACGAGTCGCGTTCTTGGTCCGGGAAGCAAGTGCCCGGCCCGCCGAACAGCGGACAACGCAACTCCATGCCCGTGATGTCAATCACCGCCGATTGCCCGATGAGCTGACCGCTCGCAACCCCGGCCATGCCGCACACCGTCACCAAACCGGCAATCAATCCCGCAGCCGACCCGCGGCGAGCATCACCCAGAGTCGCACCCGACGCCGACACACCAAAATCTGCCATTTGATCTTCTCCCAGACTGCCTCGCAGTGCCCCAGAATAGCGACTCAGCAGGACGATTACACGTCAACCAAACCCCGCTGCGGCCGTATACTCCGGATAACTGCAGCAGCTGTAGCCGAAACGAGCATCACGCAGCAGCGCCCGCCCTGCTCGTCCGGACCAATCGGGTGAAACGCCCTGCAGTCAAGCCACCCAGCCTGGCACCGCACCGAGGGAAAGTGAAGCCCATGCATAGCCGCCGCCGGAATCGCAAGCACCACACACGAGCTTTCACGCTCATCGAGCTGCTCGTTGTCATCTCGATCATCTCGCTGCTCATGGGCATCCTGCTGCCGTCGCTCAGCGGCGCGAGGCAGTCGGCGTGGCGCGTCGTGTGCGCATCGAACATGCGACAGATCGGCGTCGCCACCCAGACCTACGCCCTCAACAACAAGCGAGAGATCTATCTCCCGTCGCTCATCGGAGTCGAGGACAACATCGGCTGGCTCTTCCCCGATTTCGTCGACACACCCGAAGTTGCCATCTGCCCGGCGACCGATCACGTCGTGCGAACAGACTTCAACCTGTCAGACTTCCCGCTGCTCAACGGCCTCGAAGCCATGTACACGCGAGACTTCCTCGCCGACCTCTACCTCAGACAAGACGACAAGACCGACTCACCCGGCGGCCATAGCGCCGAGCCCTTCCCTTGGCTCGACGAAGGTGTGTATCCCGACGGCCAACGCATCAACTCCGGCGGCACCATCGCAACTGAGAACGGCTGGGAAGTTGATCTCGCCAGCTTCGCCTCGCTGCTCGATGCGCCCGCACCCGGCCAACTCAAGACCGCTCGCTCCGTCGCGTTCCCGTCACGCACAATCATCGTCGGCGAGGCCGATCACGACGAGGCCGACGCCATCGCAATCGCCTCCGTCGGCATCGGCAACCCCGACGGCGTCAACAGCTTCCCCAACGAATGGAACAACCACGGCGAGCTCGGCACCAACTTCACCTATCTCGACGGCTCCGCCCGCTGGGCACCAAGCCAAGACATCGTCGACATCTACATGCAATCCGCGTTCGACTTCGTCGGCTGGCAGGACCCCTCGCAGCCACGCCGCCAATTGCTCACCCGGGCCGGTTACACGCTCGGCACCACAGTCTCGCGGGGCAAATCCATCGGCCTCTACGAACGGCAATGAGCAGCTGCGGACGAAGACACCCGCACTCCACGCCGATTCTTGTGTCACAAGCAGCAGCAATATGCAGCCAGTCTGCATCAGCCCCATACACCCATGCGTCCGTCGTCGCGAATCGCAAGGCTTGACCAAAGGCCCATAAAAGCATCCGACTTGGGAGCCACGAATATGCCGAGCAAGCTCAACACGACAGCACTGATCGCAGCCATCGCGGGCTTCGCCCTCGCCTCGCCGGCCGTCGCTCAATTCGGCCGCGCTGTCACCTCCACCGCGACCGAAGCCTCAGCCGAACGCCTGCTTTCAGAAACCGAACTCAAGCGGTCGAACCTCCGCAAGCTGATGCGCTCCGTTTCGATCGAGGTCGAGAATCAGCCGCTCGCCGACATCATCACCTTCATCGGCGAGGTCACGGGTGCCGACATCGAGCCCCGCTACGCGGAGGACAACAACGGCATCGGCCTTGATCCCGAGCAGGAAGTCACCGTCACCGCGAAAAACGTCTCGGCACTGCAGCTCCTCGAGATGACACTCGAGCGCACAGCCGAACTCACCTTCGGCGGCGGCAACACCTGGCAGATGACGCCCTGGGGCTCCATCGAAGTCGGCCCCAAGGAACTGCTCGCCAACCGTCGCCGCGTCGAGGTCTACGACATCACCGACCTGCTGTTCGAGATCCCCGACTACCCCGACGCCCCCGAGGTCGATCTGCAGCAGGTCCTGCAATCAAACCAGGGCGGTGGCGGCGGTCAGTCGCCGTTCACAGATCCCGACGACGAAGAACGCGACCGACGCCCCGCGTCCGAGCGCGCGCAAGATGTCATCGACATCCTCGTTGATCTCGTCGAGCCCGAGACCTGGGAAGCCGGCGGCGGCACCGCCAGCATCCGCTACTTCCAAGGCTCGCTCATCGTCAGCGGGCCCGACTACCTGCACCGCGGCATCGACGGCTACTCATGGTGGCCCGATCGCGGCACCGTCGTGAGCACCACCTCGACCGGCCGGCGCTACGTCACCATGAATCTCCGCACCGAGATTTCCGACGTCGTGGAGTTCGTGCAACAGCCAATCACCGGAACCGTGGGTGGCAGCGGCGGCGGCGGCACGCCTCCCGGCGGCGGCGGCTGAGGACCAACTGTCCGAACGATCGACCGGCGTCAGTCCGCCGCGACCTCTTCCACGCTCGGGCACGAGCACATCAGGTTGCGATCGCCGAACGGGTTGTCGATCCGTGCGACCGGCGGCCAGAACTTCGAATCACGCAGCCACGCAAGTGGATACACCGCACGCTCGCGCGAGTAAGGCCGATCCCAGCTCTCCTCGGTCAGCACCGTCACCGGGTGCGGCGAGTTCTTGAACGGGTTGTTGTCCCGATCCATCTTGCCGGCCTCGACCTCGGCGATCTCCTGACGAATCGCAACAAGCGCCTCGCAGTAGCGGTCCATTTCGGCCTGCGATTCGCTCTCGGTCGGTTCCAGCATCAGCGTGCCGGCCACGGGCCACGACATCGTCGGAGCATGGAAGCCGTAATCCATCAGCCGCTTGGCGACGTCGTCCGCGGTCGCGATCGCAGCGACCGGCCGGAGATCGATGATGAACTCGTGCGCCACAGTGCCCTGGTCGCCGGTGTACACGACATCCCACGCGCCCTCGAGCTTTTTCGCCATGTAGTTGGCGTTGAGAATCGCAAGCTCGCTCGCCCGCTTCAGGCCCGACGCACCCATCATCGCGATGTACATCCACGAGATGGTCAGGATCAGCGGGCTGCCATACGGCGCCGCGGAGATCGGCCCGATCGCCTCAGCCCCGACGCCCGCGGGCTTGCTCACCGGATGCGTCGGCAGAAACGGCGCCAGCTCGGCTGTCACGCCGATCGGCCCCATGCCCGGACCGCCGCCGCCGTGCGGAATGCAGAACGTCTTGTGCAGGTTGAGGTGGCACACATCGGCACCGATATCGCCCGGTCGGCACAGCCCAACCTGTGCGTTGAGGTTCGCGCCGTCCATATAGACGCGCCCGCCGAACTCGTGGACGATCTCGCAGATCTCCTTGATGCCGCTCTCGAACACGCCATGCGTCGACGGATACGTCACCATGAGCGCTGCAAGCTCGCTCGCGTTGGTCTCAGCCTTCGCACGAAGGTCGTCGATGTCGACGTTGCCTTGCTCATCGCACTTGATGCCGACGACACGCATGCCCGCGATGATGGCCGACGCCGGGTTGGTGCCGTGCGCACTCTCCGGGATCAGGCACACGTCGCGATGACCATCGCCGCGCGCACGGTGCATCGCACGGATCACCATGAGACCGGCGTACTCGCCCTGGCTGCCCGCGTTAGGCTGAAGGCTGACCGCATCGAAGCCTGTGATCTCGCTGAGCCAGCTCTCAAGATCGGCGTACATCTCGGCATAGCCGGCCTGTTGATCGACCGGCGCGAACGGGTGCATCTCAGCGAAGCCGGGCCACGACACGGGCAGCATCTCGCTCGTCGCGTTCAGCTTCATCGTGCACGATCCCAGCGGAATCATCGACTGCGCCAGCGACAGATCGCGACGCTGCAGCCGCGTGATGTACCGCAGCATTTCCGTCTCGCTGTGATGCGAGTTGAATACCGGATGCGACAGGTACCCGCTCGTGCGCTCAAACGCCGCCGGTATCGAAAGGTCGGCACGGCTCGCGAGCGAATCAACATCGGCATCCGAATCGCCGAAGACCGCGAGCAGATCACGAACGAGCGCACGGTCAGCCGCCTCGTCGAGCGTGATGCCGACCGAGCCGTCGCCGAAGTCGCGGATGTTGATGCCACGCTCGACGGCACCCGCAACGACATCCGCTACCGATCGGCCGACCGGCGTCACGCGGAGCGTGTCGAACACCAGATCATCGCCGATCTCGTGGCCGAGTTCGATCAAGCCGAGCCTGAGCGCCTGGGTGTACGCCCGCGTGCGCTCAGCGATGTGCCGAAGACCCTGCGGGCCGTGGTACGCGGCGTACAGCCCCGAGATGATCGCGAGCAACGCCTGGGCGGTGCAGATGTTACTCGTCGCGCGATCGCGCTTGATGTGCTGCTCGCGGGTCTGGATGGCCATGCGATACGCCACTTCGCCGCGCGCATCGCGCGATACGCCGATGATCCGGCCCGGCATCTTGCGTGCATTCCTCTCATGCGTCGCGAAGAAGCCCGCGTGCGGCCCGCCGCCACCCATCGGCACGCCGAACCGCTGCGCCGAACCAACGACGACGTCGGCCCCCCACTCCCCGGGCGGCTTGAGCAGCGTCAACGCCAGCAGGTCCGAAGCCGCAACCACCATCACGCCCGCAGCGTGCGCACGCTCCGCGAGATCGCTGTAGCACTCGACCCGGCCGTCCGTCGTCGGATACTGCACGAGCACGCCGCAATACATGCCGTCGTCGGTCGCGTCCCAGCTCGCAGCGTTCGCGTCACCGACTTCGACCGTGAGGCCGAGCGACTCGCCGCGCGTGCGCACAACCTCGATCGTCTGCGGATGGCAGTCGGCCGACACAAAGAACCGCGTCTTCTTTCGGCTCGAGATCGCGAAGCACATGGCCATCGCTTCGGCAGCCGCGGTGCCCTCGTCGAGCAGCGAAGCGCCGGCGAGTTCCATGCCGGTCAGATCGCTCACCATCGTCTGGTAGTTGAGCAACGCTTCAAGCCGACCCTGGCTGATCTCCGCCTGGTATGGCGTGTACTGCGTGTACCACCCCGGGTTCTCGAGCACGTTCCGCAGGATCACCGGCGGCGTGACCGTCCCGTGATACCCCATGCCGATGCACGACCGCATCACGCGGTTCTTCGATGCCATGGCTTCGAGATGCGTGAGCGCCCGCCGCTCGCCGGCACCATCACCAGCCGCGATGCCGGTCAGGTCGAGCTCTCGGCCGAGGCGGATGTTGTCGGGCACAGTGCGATCGATCAGCTCATCGACGCTCGACAGGCCGATGGCGTCCAGCATCGATTCGACTTCGGCTTGGTCGGGGCCGAGGTGACGCCTCGCGAAGGTATCAGCATCGTCGAGCAATGCCTTGATGGAATCGACGCCGCTCGCAACCGTGCTCACAACATCAGTCATGGATCTGTCACCTCCGGGCCTGATTCCCCGTTCACAGGGCAAACCAGCCTCAGCAATGGATTCCGTGTTTTCAGCTCGGCCGCTGCACCCGCAGGCAGCCTTCCCCGGTCAACCCTCAGCCCGCCCCCGCAGGCTCTGAAAGTCTAGCGCCGCCGCGTGCAACCCGGCCGGCTGTTCATCCGTGCATACTGAGAGTGTCGCCGCTTTGTGCTTCGACGCCCGGCCGCGATTGGAGGCTCCGATGCGAGGTTTCACGACGATGTCCCGCGCTTTCCGCTCGATCCCGATGCTGATCGCTGTCGGCTCGGTGCTTTGTCTGCTGGCGAGCGCACGGGACGGCCCGGGCGAGCCGCCACCCGCCCGCATCGAGGCCTTCACCGAGCACCTGCTGACGCTGACCGATCCGGCCTTCGAGGGCCGCGGCCCGGGGACCGCTGGCAACCTGCAAGCTGCGGACTACCTCGCTGAAAGCTTCCAGCAAATCGGGCTGCAGCCTGCCTTCACCGACGAAGCCGGCAACGCCACCTTCTTCCAGCCCGTCCAGGTCGACGAACAGATCCTGCCCGAGGTCACCGTCGACACCGCTTCCGTCGTCTACGAGGACGGCGTGCTCCGGGCCAACACCGATTTCACGCCGCTCGCGTTCTCGGGCTCGGGCACCGCCTCGGCCCCGCTGGTCTTCGTGGGCTACTCCATCGTGTCGGGCCCGGGCGGCTATCTCAACTACGCGACCACACCCAACCTCGAAGGCAAGGTCGCGATCGTGCTGCGCCATGAGCCGATGTTTGCCAACGGCACAAGCCGATGGACCAACGACGATTCGTGGTCATTCGCTGCCACGCTCACGCACAAGGTCTCGGCTGCGGCTCGTCGCGGCGCGTCGGCTGTGCTCGTCGTCGATACCCCCGGTGCTGAGAATCCGCCGCTCGACGCGCCCGCGTCCGGCATCGCCTTCGGGGAGATGACCGTCCCCGTCATTGGACTCACGCGTGAAGCGGGCGACCGCCTCATGCGCGCAGCCGACGCCGAAGGGCGATCGCTGCTCGATCTGCGGAAGCTGGCGGATGAGTCGGCGGTCATCATCGATTTGCCGAACATGCCCGAGGTCAGGGTCAGCGGCGAGAGCGAGCGGGAATCGGGCGAGCCGCCGCACGTGGGGGCGGTGCTGCGGGGGGCGGGTGCGCGCGGGCGGGGGTCGG
>JBCCQU010000106.1:0-7279 GCA_039208875.1 Planctomycetota bacterium | reverse complement strand
GCTCAGCCAGATGCAGGAGACCGACATCAAGGAGCTCCTCACCGTGCTCAAGGCCGATGTGCGAGGCTCCGTCGCTGTCCTCCGCAACGAGATCGAACAGGTCTCGACCGACGAGGTCAAGGTCCGCGTGCTGCACTCAGCCGTCGGTGGCATCACCGAGTCGGACGTCATTCTCGCAGAGGCATCCAAGGCCATCATCATCGGCTTCAACGTCATCCCGTCAGGCAAGGCACGCCGCTCGGCCGATGCCAAGGGCGTCGAGATCAGAACCTACGACGTCATCTACCACATCACCGAGGACATCTCGAAGGCCGCCGAGGGCCTGCTCGATCCGGAGCTCCGCCAGGAAGTGCTGGGCCACGCCGAGGTCCGCGCGGTGTTCAAGGTCTCGAAGGTCGGCGCCATCGCCGGCTGCTACGTCACCGACGGCACCATCGAACGCGACGCACTCATCCGCGTCACACGAGGCGACATCGTTATCGAGAACGACCGCAAGCTTGAGCAGCTCAAGCGCTTCAAGGACGATGCCAAGGAGGTCCGCTCCGGCCTCGAATGCGGCATGAAGATCCACGGCTACGACGACATCAAGGAAGGCGACATCCTTGAGTGCTACAAGCAAATCGAAGTCAAGCGCACGCTGTAAGCGATGGTCGTCGGCGTGATGCAGTTCGATCTCCACCTCCCCGGTGCCGAATCGCTCAAAGACAAGCGACGCGTTGTGCGTTCGGTCAAAGACCGTCTCCATCGCGAGCACCAGGTCTCCGTCGCGGAAGTCTCGCACCACGACACCATCACGCTCGCGAGGCTCGGCCTGGCTGCCGTCGCGACCGATGGCAAACGCGTCGCCGATGTGCTCGACAAGATCACCAACAGGCTGAGCGCCCTCACCGACGCCCAACTCGGCGCAGCCGATCGGCAGTTGCTGCACTCCGGCGGCGAACTGCGATTCGATGACGATCGCGACCCGGAAGACGCCATGGCCGAGACCGAAGACATAGCTGCCGAAATGCTCGCGCGGTTCGATGACGCCGATATGACGCTCGGAGATAAGCCGTGAGCCACCGCACCGACCGCGTCGGCGCGGAGATTCGCAAGGCTGTGCAGACCACCCTGTCCAAGGGCCTCGCCGATCCGCGCGTCCGCGGCCTCATCACCGTCACCAGCGTCACCGTGAGCGATGACCTCCGCTCCGCCACGGTCCGCGTCTCGGTCTTCCCGCAAGAGCACGGCGACCTCACGATGCACGGCCTGCACGCAGCCGCCAAGCACATCCGCCACCAGATCAGCGACAAGATCGCACTGCCCAAGACGCCGAAGCTGCTCTTCAAGCTCGATCGCGGCGTGCAAAAGCAGGCCGGCGTGCTCGAAGCACTGGCCAAGGCGCGAGCCGAACGCGCCGACGAGCCCGACGAACTCAACGACGCCGAAACAACATCGCAAGACGATCACACGCCAGCCACCGAGGAGACGGGCAAGTGACCGACCACGCCGCCGCGTTCGACAAGCTGCTCACCAAAATCCGCAGCGGCATCGAGCCGCTCGCGCCCGACCACGCCGGCGAGCCGATCATCGATGCCGACCCCGCGCTCCATCAGCTCATCTTCTCGTTTATGCTGTGGAACACGACGCTGACCAACGCCGAGTCCGCCGTCCGTCGGCTGTCCGAAGCCGTCGTCGATGGCAACGAGCTACGCATCTGCATGCCCGACGAGCTCGCAGCTATGTTCGGCTCGCGCTACCCCGCCGCAGAGGAACGCGCCACGCGGCTCAAGCTCACGCTGCACGAAATCTACAACCGCGAGCACGAGCTCACGCTCGCTTCCCTCACCGACATGCCGAAGCGCAAGGCCCGGCAATACCTCGACTCACTCGAAGGATGTCCGGGCTACGTTGCTGCACGTGTGACGCTGCTCAGCCTCAATGGCCACGCCGTGCCCGTCGACCAGAAGCTCCACAAGCAACTGCTCGCCGCCGAGGCCGTGCCCGACGACCGCGATGCCGACGCTTGTTCATCGTGGCTCGAACGACACGTCCGCGCGACCGACTCGCTCGAGACTTCGCTGCTGCTCGAGGCATGGAAGCACACGCCAAGCCCAGCTGGCAAAACCAGCACCAAGTCGGCCGGCAAAGCTGCCAGCAAGACCACCAAGAAAGCCGGCACCCGCGCCCGCAACCCTTCCCGGTCTGACTGGAAGGCCAAGGCATGAAGCGCCGCCGCGCGACCGCCGCCGTGCTCGCATCCTGCGTCGCCGCGCTCGCCTGTCTTTCCGCCGCCGCTCTCCAACCAGCAGCCAGCGTTCAACCGTTGCTCCCGCCCGGCCTCCCCGCTGCCGTCGTCGAGCCGGTCCCGGACACCGACCAAGCCCGCGCATCGCTTGAAGATGTCATCGCATCACTGGCCGCGCCCGAACGCCCAGCTCCACCGTTCGTGTCCGACGAAGACCGCCGCGACGCGCTCCGCCTCTACACCTCCGGCCGCACCGCGGTCCTCAACCGCGACTTCGAGACCGGCCGAAGAGACCTCGAAGCCGCCGCACGTCTCGATCCGGCCAGCGGCAAGATCCGCCTCGAACTCGCCGAAGCCCTCATCGGACTCGGCCGACGCACCAGCGCCATCACCGCCATGACCGCAGCCCTCGACCTCGGCGTTAAAAACGCACGGGCCGCGTTCTTCGTCGGCACCCGCCAACAGCAGTTCGGCCGCCACGACGAAGCCTGCCTGCGCCTCGCCGCTGCCATCAACATCGACAGCGACGACACCGCCCTGCCATGGGTGGCCTATGCCGCGCTCGGCGAATCGCTCGAACAAACCGGACGCCTCGCCGCCGCAGCCCAGGCTTTCCGCCTCGCGGTCGAAGTGCATGACAACGCCGCTGCGCGCACAACGCTCCGCGGCCCGCTCGCCGCGCTCCTCGCCGGCCGAGACGACCTCCGCATCCGCGCGGGTGACATCGCCCTCCGCCTCAGCGACGGCCCGCAGGCACTCGCCGACTACGCAGCCACCGACAACAACACGACACTTGCTCGGCGCGTGTACGCCGCGGTCCTCGCGGACCAACCGACCACCGCCGTCGCCAGCCTCTTCGCCGCCATCGCCAGCGACGCGCTCGCGATCAGCGAGCAACACCTCGCCATCGCACGCTACCTCGCTGCCAATCCGACGACAGCACCAGCGATCCGCGATGCGTCGCAAGCATTCGCCACCATCGCCACGGCACGCTCGCTCCCCTCCGGAAGCGAACGCATCGCGCTGCTGCTTGCCTCAAGCGATCCCGCCACAGCCGCGGATCACCTCATCGCTCACGCCGCCGCCTTCCCGTCATCGCGCTCGGTTCCGACCGTACTCGCCGACGTCTCGACCGACCCGGCCGCAGCGCGCGATCTCATCGCCCGGCTCATTGCGCAACAACCCGATTTCGCTGACACCTTCGCCGATGTCCTCATCGCCCGGCACGGCTGGCAGGCCGGCGCACAATTGCCGCCCAACCCGACCGATGCCGATCGCCTCCTCGAAGCGCACAGCCTGGCGACGGGCCACGTCACCGATGCCGCATGGGCCGCGATCGCCTCGCTCGACCGAGACAACCCGCTGCAACGGCTGATCGTCGCCGTCCGACTCGGCCGCTATGAAGACGCGACGCAAGCACTCGCCGAAATTCCCGACAACACGCCGAGCAAGGTGCGCGCGCTTGCGACGCTGCAACGCTTCGACGAAGCGTCCGAGCTCGCCGACCGTCTCGCCGCCGCCACCGATGCACCGCTCGCCATCCGCCTCACCGCAGCCACGCTCGCGGAGGTCGGACGCGATCACGAATCGGCCGTTCGCTGGTACCGTCACGCTCTCGCCAGCGATCCCGGCGACGCGCGAGCATGGGCCGGCCTGCTGCGCGCCTTCGACGCTCAAGGCCCTCTCGCCGATCGCGACGAACTCAGCAACGTCCTTGCCGCCATCACAAACACGGCGCCCGGCAGCCCAATGCTCACCTGGCGCAGCATCGAGGAATCCGCGACCCGCGGCCTGTGGGCCCAGGCACTCCCAAAGATTCAAGAACTCATCGAATCACCGACCCAAGCCACCCGCGCCGTCGCCGAGTTTGCCTCCGCCCGCATCCGCCTCGCTGCGGGCGATCCGCTCCGCCTAACCTCCGCTATCGAGCTGCTGCAAGCACGCCAGACCGCTCGACCGAGCGAAGCCTCGACTACCGCAGCCCTCGCGTCACTTCTCATCGCTGCTCGGCAAACCGACGAAGCACTCGAACTACTCAGCACGCAAGCCGATCAGCTCAACAACGCCGCGCTCGCCCGCCAACATGAGCAACTCGTCGAACAACTCGGCCAAGCCACACGGTCCGCCGGCCTCACCAACAGCCGCCTCATCAACGCCCCGCCGACGATCGACAACCTCCTCGAACTCGCAGCATCTCTCGCGCGCAGCAACCCGATCACCGCACGCCCACGCGTCGAGACCGCACTGCGAGCCGCAGCACAACTCACACCGCGTCAGATGCAATGGCTGGCCGAGGCCGCACGCGAGGCCGCCACCACAACGCTCGGCCCCGAGCCGCGACGCGCAGCCATCGCCATCGCCGATCTCGCAACCGAGCGCGACATCACGCTCGGCTGGCAGACAAGATTCTTCGTCATGTCGATGCGGCTCGGCGAAACGCCCGCCGACGACCGCGCGCTCGCGCCACGCTTTGTCGACGATGTCCGCCGCATAGCCACTGAACTCGATTCACTCGACGACTTCGCAGCCTTCCGCGATTTCGTCCCAACCGCCGATCCCGACGCTCTCCCCCAGACCCTGCCCGAAGCGCAAGCCGAGGTCGCGTACGCACTCGCCTCAAGCCTCTACGCCAGCGGCTACACCGAAATCGCACTGCCCACCTACCGCGTCGCGTTCGAGTTCGACCCCGAACACACGCTGGCGTCCAACGATCTCGGCTACTTCCTCATCGAACGAGGCGAGTCGATCGAAGAAGCCGCCCGACTCATCGAACAGGCCTACGCCAACGATCCGACCAACGGCAACATCATCGATTCCATCGGCTGGCTGCGATACAAGCAGGGACGTCTCCGCGATAACGACGCCGACGATCGCGGCGCTATCTCTTTCCTCTCAGAAGCCATCCGAACGATCGACGGCCAAGACAATCCCACCGTCTACGACCACCTCGGCGATGCGCTCTACCGCGACGGCCGAGAGATCGCCGCCCGCCAGAACTGGCTGCGTGCGCGCAGCTTTCTCGGTCGCACACTTACCAACATCCGCGAGGGTTTCGAGGACTCGCCCCGGGTCATTCAGATGCGCACAAAGCTCGCAAACATCGACCGCAAGCTCATCGCGCTCGACGACGGCACCCCAGCGCCCGTCGCGCCGATCTTCGCCGAGCTGAATCCCGAGCTCGATCCTGAGCCGGTCGACGCCAACGCCGCGCCCGGCGAATAATCACAGACACTCTGAGGAGAGCTCCACCATGGCCGGCCACAGCAAATGGGCAAACATCAAGCACCGCAAAGAGCGCCAAGACAAGAAGCGCGGTGCGCAGTGGTCAAAGTGCTCGCGCGCCATTATCGCCGCTGCGCGCGCCGGCGGCGGCGATCCAGACACCAACCTCACCCTCCGCTACGCCATCGACGAAGCCAAGTACGCCAACATGCCCAAGGACACCATCCAGCGGGCCGTCGACAAGGGCGCCGGCGCAGCCGACGGCGATAACTACGAGGAAGTCACCTACGAGGGCTACGGCCCCGGCGGCACCGCGCTCGTCGTCACCGCACTCACCGACAACAAAACGCGCACAGTCGCGGATGTCCGCAACTTCTTCAAGAAGTCCGGCGGCTCGCTCGGCCAGTCCGGCTCGGTCAGCTTCAGCTTCGAGACCAAGGGCCAGATCATCATCGACGCCGACAAGACCAACGAAGAGCAGATCATGGAAGTCGCGATCGAAGCCGGCGCCGAGGATGTCGAAGCTCCAGACGGCGATGGCGATAGCTGGAACGTCACCTGCAATCCGACTGACTTCGCAGCCGTCCGCGACGCCATCGAAGCCGCCAACATCGAGATCGCCTCCGCCGAGATCACCAAGATCGCGACTAACACCGTCGATGTCACCGGCGACGATGTTCGCAAACTCATGAACCTCGTCGACAATCTCGAAGAACACGACGACGTGCAGAAGGTCTACACCAACGCCGACATCGCTGAGGAAGACCTCGCCGCACTCGGCTAAGTGATCCGGTTAAGGCAGCCCGACTGAATCAGCACGAACAGATCAGCCCGGCGTCCCGTCGATGAACGTCGCCGCGGAGTGCCGACGCCGATCCACCGTCAGCCCCAGCACCTCGGGCCGTGCGTAATGCCCAGACGGATCGAAGTTCTGCCGCTCCTCCAGCACGCGCGCACGATCGATGTCCGCGTACACGATCTCTTCTCGCCCCACCACGGGCTCGACAACCCACCGCCCGTCCGGACCTGCCACGCACGAACCGCCGTCGTAGAACGCTTCGTCCTCGTCGTGCACCCAACTGGCGCGCTCGGGGAAAGACGCCGGCACATCGCTCGCCCGGATGATCCCCGACGCAGACACCACGAATGAACGACCTTCGCGCGCAGCAAAGCGGGTGATGTCCGACGTCAGCCGCTCGCAGCCCGGCCAGATCGCAACGTGCAGATCCTCGCCCTGCGCATGCAAGCTCGCGCGCGCAAGCGGCATCCAGTTCTCCCAGCAATTCAGCGATCCCATCGTGAACTCGCCGACACGATGCGTCACCAGCCCGGCGCCATCGCCGATCGCCCAACTCAGCCGCTCCTCGTACGTCGGCATCAGCTTGCGATGCGCGCTCAGCACCGAGCCGTCTGGCCCGATCGTCACCGCCGAGCAATAGATGCTGTGCGAGCCGCGATCGTGCGCGCGCTCCGCCACGCCCGTCACAACATGCACGCCCGCTGTGCGCGCAGCGTCGCAGAGCACGTCCAAATCACCGGCCGCCAAGTCCACAGCCTGCTCCAAATACGCCGCGTGCACACGCTTCACATCGTCGGCCTCAAACCGCGACGCGTTCTGTCGCGCAAGCCACACCGGATACGCCGGGATGAACGTCTCGCCGAACGCGACCACCGCCGCTCCGTTGCGTGCAGCCTCGGTCACCGCATCGGCAGCTTTCTTCACCGTCGCCTCGCGATCGAGCAACACCGGCGCGAGCTGACCTACGGCAATCTTCATCGCTCGTCGCTCCTTTACAGCGTCGGCAGCGCGTCCGACCATTCATGTACTGC
>JBCCQU010000105.1:0-7314 GCA_039208875.1 Planctomycetota bacterium | reverse complement strand
GCCGCGCCGACGTTGATCTGCTGAGGAATATGCCAGCGATACTCCAGCGTCGCGACCACAGCGCTATCGCCCGACACGACCGACTCCGGATACCCACGCACGCTGAACAGACCACCGACGACCTGTTGAGCGTTAGGAATGAGTCGATTGCCAAGCGACCACTGCCCGCGGAACGACAACTCAAGCTCGTGCGCAAGCGTCGAAGTCTTCGGCGTCGTCGCGTCCTTCCACGCTGCGCCACCAAAGATCGGATCGAGATACAGCGTGAGACCGCCGCTGTATCGCAGCACCTGGAATCGCTCGTCCGGCTGCAGCCGGCCGAGGCCCTCGAGCCCCTCGTCACCGGTGCCCGCGATGCCCGGCACGTTGAACTCGAGCGAGATACCAAGGTCGAGTTGCGACAACTCGCTCTGCTGCTCTGCCTGCAAGCCGATCTCGCCGAGGAACAGATTCTCGCGCGAGCCAACACCGACCGCCGAGTTGAACACCTCAATTTCTTCCCAGCGGATGCCGCCGACGAAATCAATAAAGAAGTCGCGCTGCTGATAGATGTTGTAAATCAGTTGTCCGCCGAGCCCGTAGCCCTCGCCCTCAAACACATCAGCCGTGATGCCGACGTCCGATGCTGTGAAGTCGCTGTAGTTGCCACTCACGCGCCCGCGCAGCTTCTCGCTGTCGCCTATTGGAAACTCATACGAGCCGATGACCGCGTGGGCAGCGTCAAAGTTTGCAGTGATGTAATCGATCGACAGAATGTCGTCGTTGTTGGTCAATTGCGTGTGCTGAAAGCCGAACCGCTCGCGCCAGTCCGACGTCGACTCGGTTCCCGTGTTCGACGCCTGCGCGTAGATCGTCCAAGGCCGATTCTCCGCAACGAGGTAATCGAGCACCGCCTCCGTCGCCCGCTCGCCCGGAGCCAGCGCGACATCAACCCGTCTGCCCGGATGCCGGTTGAGCCGGAGCACAAACTCATCGAGCTTGTCGCGACGAATCAGATCTCGCCGCTCCGCCTCGTCATCGCCAGCGAGCTCGTCGTATGCACCGATCGGACTCAGCCGAAGAATGCGCGCGTGCTTCGGATTGTTCAGGCGTTCCTCGCGCGGGATGCGATTGCCCGAAGCGATCGTGCGCACGTCGGTGACAGCACCCGTGTAAATGATGATTTCGAGCGACGTATCACGCGGGTCGCGCAGATCTTCACCGGCGTTGAGATCGATTTGATCGAGGTCGGGCGCTGCGTACACGCCGATGATGTCAAGCTCGTTCAGCTTGCGAACAAGCTCGCCGGTGATCTGATTCAACGCCGACAGATACAACGCCGGCTCACCCACCGATCCAACATCACCGATCCGCACCTTAATCGTCGGCTCACCCCCCCGAGGCGAAACAAAACCCGATGGCAGCAGTGTGAGCGCCACCTCGGAATCAAGCAGCTCATCAATTGCAGGCAGGCCCGGATGCTCGCGGAAGTAGCGAACCGTCAGCTCCGTCACCGGATACAATGGCCCGTCCGCCTCGACCGGCTCGGCATCCACAGCAGCGCTCACGAAATCATCGCTCGCCGTGGGCGGTGCAAGCGGCGTCTGACCACTCCCGCCGCCAGACTGACCAGCAAACGCAGCCGACGACAACAACCCGAGCAAGAGCACGAGACACAGGTATCGAACCATCAGCCGGCTCCCGCTATCTCACCGCGCGCGCGGCTCAGGAATGCATCATCAAGCTCGTACGGCACATCCGTCGTGAGCGAAAGCGCCGGTTCATCAGCAAGCAGGCACCACCACTGCTCCGGCCCCGCATCGCCCAGAATCACGTCGATCATCTTCCGCTTTCGCGATACCAGGATCACGATCGGCGCCGACGCAGCCATTCGCTCTCCGAAGAACGCCGACCACAACGCGATCGCTTCACCCGGCGAATCCGCCCACCGCGGCACACGCACCATCTGTGCCTTCGCCGACGCTGCGCGCAACCAGGTACCGCTGGACTCGGGCGAACGCCGAAACGCTCCAAGCTCCGACTCCACTGCATAAAGCAAGCGATACAGCTTGGTCTTGTCCGCTGCCACCTCACTCCGGGACAACAGCTCTTGCATCGCGGGCCGATCAAGCAAGCCGCCAAGCACATCCGACGAACCGGCTAAGCCCGTCGCCGAACCCCGCTCGTACACCGCCGACCGAAGCTCGCCGAGCTCCGCATGCACGCCGTCCTGCGTCGTTGCTTTCCGAAGCTTCGTTTCCGCTCGCTCAAGCGGACCGACTGCATGTTCGAGCAGCCACCGCAGCGGCACCTTGCTCGCCCCGATGCACACAGCCATCGGATAAGCCGAACGTCCTTTGCCGTCCTCCGAACTCCACAAGCGCCCGAGCACGATCTCCTCGCCCTTGCGCCATACGAAAACATGCCGAAACTCGGACACGCGTTCCTCAGCCGGCATCGATGACCAAGCGCCCGCATCGATGTTGCGGCCCACACCCTCGACATACAGCCGACGCTTCACCTCGGCCAGCATCTCCGTATCAATCCCGGGATCATCCATGTGATCATCCCAGGCTGGGTGCTTGCCAAATGCAGCCACCGACAGCGCAGGCCCGCCCGTTCGGCCACGCCCCAACAGCTTGCCGAGCGCGCCGATCATGCCAGTGCTCCAAGCGTGCGCACGTCAGCAATCACGGTGCGCCTCCCGGCCAGCTCTCAGCCGTCGGCCAGCTCCGCGGATCCGGAATGCGAATCGCCGCGTCGAACGAGACATCGATCAACACTTCCGTCTCGACTTCACCCGTTGTCCGCAGCGGCACTCGATATCGCCGGGCGGCGTTGTCCGCTAAACGATCGAGCCTGTTCTCGACGATGAGCTCGACGAATGTCCATACTTCCGGCACCGACGCGACACCCGCCGCCTCGGCCGCACCGCGATTCGCGAAGAACCGCAACTCCACATCCGACGCCGCCGGCACCTGCAGCGTCACACCAGTCGGCACCTCGCCGAGTGCATCGAGCGAGAAACGCGACTCACCATCCGCGTTCGCCACGACAGCACCATCAACTACAACCGCGAACTCAACAAACCGCTGCGCAGCGACCTCGCGTTGATCGAGACCGTCCGGGACGACAATCTCAAACGAAACAGGGTCGCCTCCGAACAGGGTCGCGATCCGTTGCAACGCGCGAAGCCAAAGCCGATCTTCGCGGTCGAGCGATGACTGCCCGCGCAGCGGCTGCAGCGCATCGTCGATACGCTCGATGCCGACCATTGCCCCGCCAGCGATCGTGTCCGCTTCCGCGCTGCCCGAGGCCTGCCCCGATGCCGACGCACTCAGCTCATCAATCAGTTCCACAGCCGACGCCCATTCCGCAGCCGACAGCCGCCGACCCGTGCCCGCGCACAGCGGAAACGCCTTGAGCGCCCGGAGCTCGGCGAGCGAGTCATCCCCGCCGGCGCCGGCTGCGATCGATCGAAGCGCAGCCTCCAGCACGTTCTGCCAGTACCGCCCCGCGTCCTCGAAACCCGCGAGATACGACCGCTCAAACTCGCCCGGCGATAGCTCACCGAGTACTGAACCGGCCGCCGCGGCGTCCGGCCCAAGATCAGCCAGAGCAGACACCATCGCTTCAATCTCACTCGCACGCGACGACCCAGACACCGAGCCGACACCATCGAGCGAAGTGCCAGGCAGAGCCCGACGCGCCTCATCAATCGCCGCATCAAGTTCAGCCAACGCACCGACGACTGCGTCCACGTTCATCGACACGAGTTCGCGGTGAATCTCTCGCCACGGTCGCGTCGGAACGTCCGGCGTCGCGACAATCTCCCACAACGCAACAAACGCATCGGGATACGCATCGAGCCGCCGCCGCGCCGACGACACCCGCCGTGCCTCCGACGTTGACAGAAACAGCTTTGTCCCGTCATCAGCGATCGCTTCGCTCAGCTTTGCCACCGCACGCGCAGCCGCCGGCGTAAACTCCGGCCGAATCTCGCGACCCGACGCGACCAACGGCAGGTCCGGCAAACGCTCCGCAGCAACGTCGGGACCGATCAACAAAGCCAGGCCATCCGGTACCTCGCCCGCTGCGACCTCGCTGGCAGCGGACGCCACGAGTTCCGATCGCAAACGCCGCGTCGTCGCAGCCACCGCCGTCGCCCAGTCCTCGCGCCGATCCTCAAACACCGAAGGCGCATCGGCCGACGTCTCTCCCACAAACTTCAGCAACGCATCGACGGCTTCGTGACCCCGCAACTCGCCCGAAGCAACGCCAGCGAACGCAGCCGCGTCTTGCTCTGCAAGCTCGACAAGCTCGACCAGCGCCGCCGCTCGCTCAGCCGCAAGCCCCACCCGAGTTCCGACCAAAGCCGCGACCGACCCACCACCGGCCGCCGGCGATGCATCAACCGCCGCTTCGATGCCTTGAAGCCCGTCCCGCAGCCTCGCTCGCAACTGACGCAATTCGGCTCCAGTGCCGGCCGCTTCACGCACCTCATTGAAGCGTGCGGTGATGTCACCGAGCACGCCGCCGTTTGGTGCTGCTCCAGCATCCCCCGCTTCCCGCTGCGATCGCTGCAGCGCAACCGCAGCATCCGAAAGCTCGTTCACGCCACGCTCGAACGCACGCAGCGCCACGCCATGGCTCGACGCACCGTCCGCAGACAAGAGTTCGTTGAGCAACCGCCCGAAGACCTCTTCCTCGCGCTCAACGTACGCATCGACGAGCGTGCCAACGCGATTACTCCCAGATGACTCACCACCGGCGAGCGCACGGAAACGCTCGGATTCGATAAATCCATCAACGAATGACAGCAACGCCCGCCGGGACTCATCCGTCCCCACACCGACCGTTGCCGGCGGCCAAGGCCTGCCCCACTCGCCATACACACGATCGATCGTCGTCCGCAGCGAGTCGTAGTCGCGGCCGAACGCCTCGCGATCCTCAGCATCCTGCAAGACCAACGTCGCCAACGGCCGAAGGTCAACGTCCGACGGTCCCTCGGCAAGCTCCAGCCGAATCAACGCGAGCATCGCAGCCGCCGCCTGCTCTCTTGCCTCCGGTCGCGCACGCTCGCCCCAAAGCAAGCTCCGCTCACCCCGCAACTTGTCGCGCGCAGCCTGCACGATCGGCCCAAGCACCGCGCCCTCCACAACAGCACCGATCGCGTCGCGCTGCAGCGCGTTCGGATCGTCACCAAACGACGCAAGCGGCGCGAACACCGCCGGCGGCTCGATCGGCTCGGCCGCAACATCCGCAGCCACATCGCCAAATCTCGCAAACGTCGTTGTCTCTGCGCCAAGGTCGAGACCCGCCCCGCCGCGATACACAAACCGCAACGATCCCTCGTTTTCCGGCTCAACGATCGCCGACATGCCGTCCGCCTCAACGAACGCATCCTCCGCAGCCGCCCACAGATCGCGGTACTGCCCGACCGTCGCTCGATAACTCAACCCCGCCCACAGCGTCAGGCCCACAAGCACCGACACCGTCACCGCAGCCGCACCGAGCACGATGCCGCGCCGCCGTGCCTGCATCTTCTTCGCATTGCTCGCCCGCGTGACCAGTCCTCGCTCGCGGAACACCTTGTCGAGGAACAGATGCCGCAGGAAGAACGCCCGGTCCTTCTGCCACGACCGACCCTCCGGCAATTGCTCCACATCGATGCCCAGCGCCTCGGCAAGATCGGCATCAAGCGCCGAGCCCTCGCGCATGGCTGACGTGAAGTAAATCCCGCGAAGGAACAACGGCTTGGCCGACCACTCGCCGCCAACAAACACCGTCTCCAGATACGTCCGCAGCCGCGGCGCGAGCTGCATGAGCGCCTCGGGAAATGCGTACGACGCATCAACCTGATCGATGCGCCGCATCTTCGAATCCTGCGTGTGCACCGGGTCCTGCAACAGCCCGTATCGCCGCCGCACAATCCGCTCTCGCACACTCGCCAGATGCTGATCGACCCGGCCCGGATCGAACGGAGCATCAAGCGGATCGGGATTCGACCAGCCCATGATCTGGTGTTGCAGCGACGGGTCTTCGATCGAATCGAAGAACTCACGGAAGCCGTTGATAAGGTCGCTCTTCGTGACAATCACAAATGCCGGGAATCGCACACCGAGCGTTCGCTGCACCGCATCGAGCTGGGCCGCGATCTTCCCGGCCTTCGCCTCGATCAACTCGCGCGAATCTTTGATCAGGCTGTCCGCGGGAATCACGAGCAACAGCCCGTTCACCGGCGCCGTCGATCTCGCAGACCGCAGCAACTGCAGAAACGACTTCCACTCCGAAGAGTCGCCCGCTGCGACATCCTCGAACATCAGTCGGCCCGCGGTATCGAGAATCACCGCGTGATTCGTGAACCACCAGTTCATGTTCAGCGTGCCGCCCGAACCCTGCAACGTGTCCTGCAACCCGGGAGGAAAGCCGACATTGCAATTCCTGATCGCCTCGGTCTTGCCCGATCCTGGCTCACCCACGAGCAGATACCAAGGCAACGCGTACACACTCTTGCCGTGCTCGCGGAACGTCTTGACGCCGACGTCAAACTTCCGCCGGAGATCATCGAGGCGTGCGCGCTTCGCAGCATCGCCGACGCCCTTCGGTGCCGCAGCCGCGTTCTGTGCGAGCTGACGCTCGAACGGCTGACTCTTCCGCTTATCGAGCCACGACAGCACGACGCGGTACAGCACCAGCAGCAAGCCGACCGCCACCGCACCGCCAACGACAACCAGCAACACCTCGACCGATGCCAACACCACCAACGGCCCGGCAATCGCACCAACCGCAGCCACACCGATGCCGAGTTTCATCGGCAGCGGCAATCCGCCCCGACCACCCGTGCTCCCCGCCACACCTGGCGGCCTCGCGCGAACCTGAGTCACGATGCATCCCCGCTTCCGTCTGCCGCGTCATCAGCCGACGCCTCGATGATCGTCTCGAGCGACGATGTCAGCGCCGACGAATTGCTCACATACAGGTAAGCCGTCGCACCAACCAGCACCACGATCAGGCCAACAAATCCAATGCCGATACCGACCAGGCTCCGCCCTGGCGGCTCGATCAGATCACTCGTATCCACGTTCTCGTACGCCTCGGGGCACACCAACGCATCACCCGCCGCGTCCATGCTGCCACGCAATCGACCGCTGATCTCAACCATCCGCTTCCGCAGCGTTTCGGGCCGCTCACCACCCGTGAAACCGAGTCCGATGCACTGATACAACACCGCGAGTTGCTCGGTCGCGCCGTCCGACTTGTCTTTGAGCACGCCATCGAGAATGTCGAAAAACGCTGCGTCTGAATCAACGCTCGGCACATCGAGCGACATCG
>JBCCQU010000104.1:0-7319 GCA_039208875.1 Planctomycetota bacterium | reverse complement strand
GCCACGATCATGCCGATGTCGTCGAGATACGACATGCCGAGCGTCGTGCCACCGGCAGCCCGCGCCGGCTCGCCTTCATCGAAGACTTCATCGAGAAGCTGCTCGAGGTGCACAGCCAGCTCGAGCTGTACGAACTGCCCCTCGAACATCTCTCGGCCGAGGCAGCGCTCGCACGCGCCATCCAGCTCAGCAGCGGCTCCGCCAATGTGCCGACCGTGACCCCGAATGCTGGAGCTCCCGTCACGCAGTCATTCGGCGGATCATTCGATAATCTCGCCGACCGGCTCGCGATCGCGCCGCAGACCAACTCGCTGCTGTTCAAGGGTCGCGAAGACGAACTGCCAGCGGTGCAGCGCTTCCTCGAACTCATCGACCGCCCGTCCGACATCACGCCGAAGCAGTACTACGCGGGCCCCGCTGCATCAGCCATCGCAAGCTTCGCGAGCTCGCGAGGCCTCGGCCAAGTCGTCACGCTCGAGACCGGCACAACCACCGGTGGCTTCAACCAGAACGTCCGCAACGTGAACAATCAGCAGCAAGGCCGCTTCGGTGCGCAGCAATCAAGCTCCGCCGGCGGCTCGACCATCATCGTCGATGAAGAGCGCGGGCAGATCATCTATTACGGCACGCCCGCCCAGCAAGCCGAGATGGCCGAGCTCATCGACGAGCTTGAGGTCGAGGGCGATCGCATCGTCATCCGCGAGCACAAGCTCGAAAACGCGGTGGCTGAGGAAGTCGCGGACCTGCTCCTCGAACTCGTCGACAGCACGCGGCAACAGAGCGGCCCGCTGCTGCCCGGCACCACCAACGCCGCACGCCCGACCAACGACCGCGCTCAGCCCGACAACGCAGGCCAAGGCGGCGACGGCGCGTTCACGGCGACCAGCGAGGACGTGTTCGTCACCTCCTATGAAGCGCAGAACATGGTGCTCGTCAAGGCACCGCTCAACGAACAGCCTCAATTCGCGGACCTGATCGACCTGCTCGATGTCCGCAGGCCTCAGGTCAACATCGAGATCAACATCGTCTCGGTGACCAACACCGACGAGTCTCGCTTCGCGGTCGAGACGCAGATCGTGGCCGGGCAGTTCGGCCTGCAGAACAGCCTCGGACTGTCGTCGGCTGGCGATGACTTCCTCAGCGCTCGAGCCGCAGGCACCGGGCTCACCGGCCTCACCTCGGCCCTCATCCGATCCGAGTTTGTGCCGTTCGTGCTCAACGCAATCGAGAGCAATACAGAAGGCCGAATCATCTCATCGCCGAGCATCCTCGTCGGCGATAACCAGACCGGCACCATCAACTCGCAGACGGAAGAGCCCACAACCTCGACCAGCCAGGGCGACGGCTCGACGGTGACCAGCTTTGACGGCTTCGAGTCGGCCGGCACCATCGTCACCGTCACGCCGCTCATCTCATCGGGCGGCTACATCACGCTGGAGTTCGATACCGAGCTTTCCAACTTCGTCGGCTCGGGCTCCGCAGGCGTGCCCCCACCACGCATAACCAACAACGTCGCATCGCTCGTGACCATCCCGAGCGACTCGACCAGCGTGGTCGGTGGCATCGTCGTCGATGACAAGGCCGAGTCGTCGACCGGCATCCCGATCCTCAAAGACCTTCCGCTGCTCGGGCCGTTGTTTGCCGACACCACGATCGACGAGACGGAGACAGCCCTGTACGTCTTCATCACGCCGCGGATCATGAACGATCTGGCGTTCGGCGATCTGCGACTGCAAACCATGGGGCCGCAGGCCGCTGCGGGCCTCGATCCGAACGTGCCCGAGCTACGCCCCACCATGATGCGCAGCTCGAGGAGTGATGCCGGCCCGAGCGTGCTCGACTTCCTCAACTCGGCGGGCGAACTGCCAGCGGGCGCGGGCTTCCAATCGATGGAGGTGCCGCCGGGTCACTTGCCGGTCATGCGGCTGGAGGGCGTGTCGCCGCAGCGTCTCGCGCCGCCGGATATCTCGAGCATGAGGCCGCCCACGCTGCAACAAGCACCGCAGCAAACTGCGCCACAATCAGCCCCGCCGCCGGCGCCCGCCGCTCCACCCACCCAATCGCCAAGCATGATGCGCAGCGACCCGGTCTCGCCACCCGATGACGACGGCTTCGTCAAGCTCGCGCCCTACGGCCGGGTCGGAGGCTGACGCGTGTCGGCACTCAAACGCTTGCTGCCCGGAGCCAACGGCAAACACCGCCGCAACGGCGCACCCGCCGATGACAACGCCGGTGCGCTCGCCGCGGTGCCGACCGAAGACAAGCGACTCGCAGCAGCCATGGGTGCGCTCAAGCTCTCGCCAGAGCAACTCCGCGCGTTCCGCAATGCGCCGGGCTCGGACATCGAGCCGTGGGATGTCATGCTCAGCCTGCTCGCGATGGACGAGCAAGAGGCACTCGGCAAGCTGGCTGAACGCACCGGTCTCGGCTTCGTGCCCGACCCTCGCCTGAGCGAATCGGCGAGCCTCTTCTACGAGCGCGTGCCGCCCGATCTCGCACGTGATCGCCAGGTCGCGGGGCTCGAAAGCGATGGCAGGATCATGACCGTTGCGACCGGGCAGCCGCTGCAGCCCGCGACGTTCCAGATTCTCGAAGACCTGCTCGACATGCCGGTGCGCATGGTGCTCAGCCCGCGGGCCGCCGTCGCGAGCCTCGCCAACCGCGGCTACGAGCAGCGCGGCGATCTTGTCACCGAGATCATCGAAGAAATGCCGCTCGATCAACAAGCGATCGAATCGGCAGCAGCCGGCCTATCGGGCTCGAACGACCTGCTCAGCCTCGCTCGGCAGACGCCCGTTATCCGCCTCGTCAACATGATCCTGTTCGAGGCGCTGCGCAGGGCCGCGTCCGACATTCACGTGCACCCCATGGAGGAACGGCTCGTCATCCGCTTCCGCGTGGACGGCATGCTGACCGATGCCTTCAGCCCGCCGCTATCACTCGCGCCCGCGATCAGCTCCCGCCTCAAGGTCATGACCGAGCTCGACATCGCCAACCGCCACAGCCCGCAGGACGGCCAGACGTCCGTCCGCATCGGCCAACGCAAAGTCGATATCCGCCTCAGCGTCATCCCAACCGTGTACGGCGAGCGCATCGTGCTGCGCCTGCTCGACCAAACACAAACTCAGCTCAGCCTCGACGCGGTCGGCATGAGCAAGTCGATCCAGGCCGGCCTGCTCGACCTCGTCGATCGGCCCAACGGCATGATCCTCGTCACCGGCCCGACCGGCTCGGGCAAGACGACAACCCTCTACGCCGCCCTCGGCCAGGTCGATCGCGGCAGCCGAAACGTCATGACCATCGAGGATCCCGTCGAATACCGCCTCGACGGCATCAGCCAGATGCAGGTCAACGCCAAGCGTGGCGTCACGTTCGCTGCCGGCCTCCGCTCACTCCTCCGCCAAGACCCAGACGTCATCCTCGTCGGCGAAATCCGCGATCCGGAAACCGCGCAGCTCGCCATCCAGGCATCGCTCACCGGCCACCTCGTGCTCGCCACCCTCCACACCAACGATGCACCCAGCGCCATCCCGCGACTCGTTGACATCGGCGTCGAGCCCTACCTCGTCACCAGTTCGCTGCTGGCCGTGCTCGCCCAGCGTCTCGTCAGGCGTGTCTGCCCGGCCTGCGGCGGCTCCGGCCTCGGGCCAGACGGCTCGACCCGCTGCGAAACGTGCTTCGGCGCCGGCTACAAGGGCCGCCTCGCGGTGCACGAGATCATGACCATGAACGACGAGCTGCGCAAGCTCACCGCGACCCGGGCCGACGGCGTCACGCTGTACGAGGCCGCGGTCGATTCCGGCTTCAAGCCCATGCGGCACGACGCCACCGAGAAGGTCGCCAGCGGCCTGACCGATCAGGCCGAGGTCTATCGCGTGCTGCACTAGCAGCATCTGCGCTCAGGTATCGGACGTCGCCGCCGCCGTCCAGACCGGACCCGACGCGTAAAGCCAAGTCCAACAAACGCTTAGCTGCTGAGCCCATTGCTCGCTTGCTGAAGCAAACCTATAGTCCACCAACAGGACACCCGGGACACCGGGAGGAGATCGAGACATGACGGGTAAGACCATTGCTATCGCTGTGGGTGCTGTCGCATCCTTCGCCGTTGCTCAGCCAACCACGACCATCTTCACCGGTGGTGATGCCGGCTTCAACGCTCTCACCAACAACGCGGCCCTCGAGCAGGGCGTCGTCGAAACTCGCATCGGCAACGCTGCGATGAACGGCGCCTGGGAGGTCGGCCTGTGGCGGTTCGGCGCTGTCGGCACGCCGCTCGACCAAGACGACCGCTCGATCACCAATGCTGTCGCGGTGCCCTTCACACTCAACTACGACGGCGGAACGACAGTCACCTTCACGATCGGCGGCTCAACCGTCAGCGACGACATCGGCCCCGGCGGCTTCACCGACATCTTCATCCGCGCACGCTCCCGGGCCGACACCGAAGTCAGCTTCAGCGACCTGCAGCTCGACGGCGTCGACCTCGATCTCACGAGCTTCGCATCCACCGGCAACGTCCCAGCCCAGTACCTCCGCATCGAGAACAGCGGCTCCAGCTTCGGCGCCTTCGAGCTCACCGGCTCGCAGACCTTCTCGTGGACCGGCAACCGCCCAAGCCAGTCGCAGCTCGCAGCACAGATCAAGCTGACCAACGTCCCGACGCCGGGCGCAGCTGCTGTCGCGATGCTCGGCTTCGGCATGGCTGCACGCCACCGCCGCTGAGCCGGCACTCGGTACGCTCCCATTCGAAGGGAGCCATCATTGTGCCGAGCAACACAACGACCGCCATCGCAGCCCTCGCCGTCACAGCGGGGGCTGTCTTTATGAACGAAGACCCGTCACCGATCGATTCGTCGCTCTTCACAGCGACCGGCGAAGCGATGCCCGAGATCGACATCGAAGCCGTGATCGCTACCGATCCAATGACCGCGTGGCGGGGCTGGGTTTCACCGGACGTCATCGACGCAGCGATGGGCGTGGAGACCGACTTCGATCTCCGCATCGGCGGCAAGTACGAGTATTACTTCGGAGCCGATCTGCCCGAAGGCCTGAAGGGCAGCGAGGACTGCCAGATCCTTAGCTACGTTCCGGGCCAAATGCTGTCGTTTAGTTGGAACGCGCCGCCGAGCATTCCGGAGACACGCGACCTTCGCACATGGGTGGTCGTCACCTTCTCGCCCGAGACATCAACCGACAACGACCGGGCGCAGACGCGTATTCGTCTGCAGCACATTGGCTTCGGCCCCATCGGCAACAAGAACGAAGCCTGGGCCAAAACTCGCGCGTACTTCGAGGCAGCGTGGCCGCAGGTGCTCGCGGCGCACCGCGAGCACTTCGCTGAGGACTAACTCAGCCGGCGCGTCTGCTCGTTCTGCCGGCCGCCCGCGCCACAGCCGCGCCGAGCGCCTCGGGTGAAGCAACGCCGTCGTGCATGCCCGCGGTCACGACAGCCTTTGGCATGCCGTACACAACGCATGTGCTCTCGCTCTGCGCAAGCACCGCGCCCCCGGCCTGCTTGATCACTTGCGCGCCCGCTGCGCCGTCCTCACCCATGCCTGTCAGCACCACCGCCAGCGTCTCGGCGCCCACGGCTGCCGCTGCCGACTCAAACAAGTAGTTGATGCTGGGCTTGTACAGTGAGTCCACCTTCTCGTCGCTCACACCGATCCGCAACGCACCGCCCGGACCGCGATCGACACGCATCTGCCGCCCACCCTGCGCGACGTAGACCCTGCCCGGCAACGCCGGCATGCGGTGATCAGCGTGCAGCACCGGCAGCGGGCACTCCGCATCGAGCCGCTCAGCCAGCGACTCCGTAAACGCTCGCGGCATGTGCTGCGCAATCAGCACCGGGAACGGCGTGGCCGGACCGAGCGCATGCAGGAACGCCTCCAGCGCCGGCGGCCCACCTGTGCTCGACCCCACAACCACCAGCCCGATGCTCCGACCAAGATCGGGCACCCGATCGCTGCTGCGCTGGTCGCGCTTCGGCGGCGATGTCCCCGCCAGTGCCAGAACCTTGCCGAGCAACGCATCATCGATGCGCCCCGCGCCCGGTGTCTCGCCGAACATCTGCTTTGCGATCGCATCGCTCGCGCCGAGACGCATCGCGTCGATCGCCGCCCGCGAGCCCTCGCCGGTCAGGCTCGAGCACATCACGACGTGCGCTGAGCACACGCGTTTGATCTTGGGGAGCGCCGTGAGGCCGTCCATCTCCGGCATCTCGACATCAAGCGTGACAATATCGGGCTTGAGCGTCTCCGCGAGCTTCACACCCTCGGCGCCGTTCTTCGCCCGGCCCACCACCTCGATCCGCTCGTCACTCTCCAGCAGCTTCGACACAGCGCGACGCATCACCGCCGAGTCATCCACCACTAGCACACGAATCGCCATCAGCTCGGTCCTCCATCGTCTACCGAAACATCGGGCCCGCAAAGCGTGCCCTTGAGCAACACACGACCGCGACCGCTCCCGCAGCACGCACCATCACAACCAAACCTTCATACCGGTTTCCGAGCCCGTCCTCGCTGGCGCGTCGATCATTCCATAACGCAGGAGAGTCACCGATGCCAACGCGACTGAGCTATCGGACGGTCTTCATCAGCGACGTGCATCTCGGCAGCGGCGGCTGTCGCGCAGCACAACTCGCCAGCTTCCTCAAGCACATCGAGTGCGAACGCCTCTACCTCGTCGGCGACATCATCGACATGTGGCGCCTCAAGCAACGCTGGTACTGGCCCGAGAAGCACAACCGCGTCGTTACACGCATCCTCAAGCTCGCCAAGCGCGGCACCCACGTCACACTCGTCCCCGGCAACCACGACGAACACGCCCGCCAATTCGCGGGCCTCCGCTTCGGCGATGTCGAAGTCCTCCGCGAAGCACACCACACCACGGCCGACGGCAAGCGCCTGCTCATCACACACGGCGATCAGTTCGACCTCGTCGTCAAGCACGCCCGCCTCCTCAGCGTGCTCGGCAGCTGGGCCTACGACACGCTCGTCGTGCTCAACAAGCACTTCAACCGCATCCGCAAACTACTCGGTCTGCACTACTGGTCGCTCAGCCACTTCCTCAAGATGCGCGTCAAATCAGCCTGCACCTACATCGCGCAATTCGAGGACACGCTGGTCGACGAAGCCGCAAAACGAGGATTCGACGGCGTTGTCTGCGGCCACATCCACAAGCCCGAAGTCAGACGGGCGCACGGCGACACCACCACCGACTACTTCAACTGCGGCGACTGGATCGAGAACTGCACCGCGCTCGTCGAACACGACGACGGCACCATCCAACTCATCGACGGCGTCGCAGTCGTC
>JBCCQU010000103.1:0-7380 GCA_039208875.1 Planctomycetota bacterium | reverse complement strand
GTGACGAGTGTGGTGCCGCTTTCCAGCCCAATGTCCAGAATATGCGTTCCGCTCTTGGGTGACACGGACACTATCTTGCTGTGTCCATGCAGCGCATTAGTAAATGCTTCAATGTTCTGCTGGTCTGGCGTTTCCCGAGCGTTAGCCATGTTCAACTCCACGGTCGATCATGTCCGCAAACTCGGCCGGAAACGGCAGGTACGCCGATACATCTTTGGGATCGACACAGTGCATTTCGTAGAACTCCGCATGCTCAATAAATAGAGACGCCGATCTCCATTCTGCCGTCGTTAGAAGCCCGATGTTCTTCCTTAAAGTAGCAACTATAGACCGGTTGTTTGGCACGATAACGCCCAGACGACGCAATTGCCAGACCGCTGCGGATTGGCAACTCTGCGGGGATGCTTCAGCGCGATCGGACATCGGTCCCCCTTGGGAGAAGGCCGTGAGATTCGTTGCAAGGCGGATGGCTACTTCTCGAAAGAGGTCGGCTCTGGATGTCACCTGAACAGAAATGCCAGATACCTGGGCTTCCCAATCCGCTTTCCATTTGTATAGCAGTTCCGCCGGATAGTCTTTCTCTGCCTTGTCGATCTCCGTATGGTGATTTGGGCAGAGGAGTATCAAGTTCCCGTACGTGTTGTCCGAACCCACAGCGGGATCGCTTCGGGCCGCACGCGGCTTTCGCCCGATGACATGGGCCATCTCGCCAAGCACCGTGGGGCCACTCTTCTCGAGGAGGGGCGTCAAGTCCAGTTTGCAACCGGGAGCAGAACATCGTCCGGCTGCCCGTCCCCAGAGCAACTTGATGTCCTGCTGCGCTATGCCCATTCGGCATTCTACATTGTCAGGCATCACGAACCGGGGGATTGTCCGCGCCCCGGGCATCGACAAGGCCAGCCTGGGCCAATCGCTCCAGGGTGATCACCGGCTATCGGGTAATGATGGAAGCACCTTGGCGACATCGCTCCGGGGATGGTGGCAGGAGACCGACATAGAGCGGTTCTCCATCACCATCGAACGAGGTCGACCCAAAGCCAAGGGGCCAGCGAGCGAGTCTGCGTTCAACTCAGAGGTCCCATTCCCAGGGTGATGGGACATGATTGAGCTTTCCCGTGACCGCCGATGGCCTCGGCATTCGCCGAGAACCCCAAGTACTCAAGTCGGGGTGAGAGGATTTGAACCTCCGACCTTCTCGTCCCGAACGAGACGCGCTACCAAGCTGCGCTACACCCCGTAGGTCGGTGCCGGTTTCCCAGCCGATGCGATAATAGCCGCCTCAGCCTCCGCTGCCAGCAGCAAAACGCCAGACTCTGGAGTAGGCGCTCCCGGCCCCGTAACACGCGTCACTGGCTATCGAGGCCACGGGTCTCGCTCGGGAAGTCCGGCACCGCCGAATACACGTTGTCCTCGCGGGTGCCAGGGTCGCCGTCCGGACCGGCCGAGTAGAAGTAAGGCCGCACGCCACCGGGGCAGATGCCCTCGTCCGCCGTGCCCACGCCGCGGAAAACGCCCGCGAGCATGTCAGGGTTGGCCGTCGGCACACGCCACGAACGCACAAACTGCCGCGGGTCTTCGTTGACCTCGATGGTTCTCGCTGCCCGCGCGACTTCGTTGCCGTCGATGTCGTCGTACGCGCCGTAACCGCCATCGAAGTCCGGGTGAACAAACCGAATTGGGTTCCCCCAAGGGTCGACGATGTCGAACGCTTCGCCGATGTCGGGGTTGCCTCCGCCGCTTTCGATGACGGCGCCCCGACGCCGATACTCGGCGCCGATGCTGTCGAGCACGGGCGCAAGCGTCGGCCTCTCTCGCACCATCGCGCTGTAGTACCGGATCGACCCGGACGCATATTCCGGAAAGTCCGGTGACGTACCGTCGATGATCGGGAACGCCGCTCCGCCGACCGGGAGTTGGTATTCGCTCGGCACACCCTCGCCGAATTGCCCCGTCCACGCCTCCACGCTCTGATCGAGCACGCGGATTGTGTCGGCTGCCGTTCGGCTTCGAGCGCCATCACCGACCTGCTTGCCCACAGCCACCGTCAGCGCGACCAAGATCGCGACGATCGCGACGACCAGGAGCAACTCGACCAGCGTGAAGCCGCGGCAAATGCCACAGCCCGATGCCCGCGCGTTGCGCCCACAAGATGATGTCGACATCGGCGTCGCTTCCTTCCTCTGGCATCGACCCACAGCAGCAGCCCTCCACCGCCGACGACAGCCGATACGCACCCCGGCCGAGGGTGATCCACCGCACCGGTGCCCAAGCCTACCGACCGAAACCGGAACAGTGGCGAGCCGCCTCCGTCAGCCAGTCATTAGCCGCCGACCTCAGCGACGCCGGGGCTTGGCCTTGTCCTGAGCCGCCTGACGCCGCGCGTCGTCCTCAGCAGCCGCTGCGTTCTCTTCTTCAGCCGCTTCGTCCGGCTCGCCGTTCGCCTGAGCAGATACCTGCCCAGCGGATTGCCCGGCCGACGCCCCATTTGCCGGCTGCGCCTGACCCGCAGCCCCGGCCACACCGGCGCCCGCTGCTGCCCCACCGCTCGGCGGTGCATACAGCCCAGCGCTGCTCGCGTAGCCGCCCGCCGGCGCCGGACGCGCCCCGGCCTGCGGCCTGCCCTGCGCAACCCCCTGCGGCGCGGCCTGAGGCCTCGGCGGAGCCAGCTTGGCCTTGAAGATGTAATCCGTCAGCTTGTCACGCACCGACTGATTCATGCCATCGAACAGCTTCGCGCCCTCGCGCTTGTACTCGATCCGCGGATCCTGCTGGCTGAACGCCCGGAAGCCGATCGAGTCACGCAGCTGGTCCATCGCATAAAGATGGTCCTTCCACGACTGATCGAGAATCTCGAGCAAGATCCCCCGCTCCAGATACAACAGCTCAGCCCGCAGAATGTTCTCGACGCGCGAACGCACCGCGTCGTCGCGCTCCTCGCCCTCGAGGAACCGCATCTCCTCAGGCAGGCCCACGCCGAAGCGCTCGGTCAGATACGCGTCGAGCGCATCGTCATCCTCGCACGCGACAGCCTTGTCGATCTCCTCGGTCAGCTGATCGTTATCAACGAACGACACCGAAGCATTGAGCAGCTTCTCAAACACCTTGGTCGGCGGCGACTTTTTCATCTCGCCCGCGTCCCAATCGCCACCGAATCGCTTTTTGGCCCAGTCCGCGAGCTGACCGATCGCTGCGTCGGGGTTGGTCCCCTGCTGCGCTGCAGCCTTGGTCATGTCCATCGCGAACTCGATCGGATAACGAATCTCTCGCTCGCGATACTTGGCGTGCGCCTTGTCAATCAGGGCATCGGCAGCGTCGCGTTCCTCGTCGGCGATGGCTTCCTTCACCTCATCGGAAGTAATGCCAAGATCGAACTTGCCGTTCGCCCACTTCACGAGCTGCTGCACCGCGTAGTCCGGCTCCAAATACTCAGCGATGCCCGTGAGATCAGCCTCGTCGATCGCCTGCTCAGCGCGCTCCTCGAGCATCGCCTGCACCTGACGTCGCTCCGACGCGCCGCCCTCGCGCAGATCGCCCGCGTCGAGCTCGACACCGAACCTGCTCTTCGCCCAGCCGACAAGGCCGGCCGAGTCAAAGTCGATCGAGACCTCCGACCCTTCCATCGGCATGTACTCGCCGAGCGTGACGTCGATCATCGACCGCGCGTCTTCCTTCGCGAGCTTGCGCAGCACGCCGTCCATCTCATCGCGTTCCTTGCCACGCAACCTGTCCGGCTCGATCGAGCAATCCAGCTTGTCCTTGGCAAACTCAGCAACACGCGTCGCCGGGTAGTCCGCGTCCAGATACTCGCGGCAAGCATCACGCACCGAGTCCTCGATAAAGCCGAAGATCAGCCCCTTGACGTCGCGGCCTTCAAGCACCCGCTGCCGCAAGCCGTAGAAGTACTGCCGCTGGTGCTCCATCACCTCGTCGTACTCGAGGATGTTTTTGCGAATCTGGAAGTTGCGTTCCTCGACCTTCCGCTGCGCACCCTCGATGCGCTTGGTCAGCATGTTCGACTCGATCGCGTCGCCTTCCTTCATGCCCATCCGGCTCAGGATGTTCATCGTGGTCTGACCCGCGAACATCTTCATCAGGTCGTCATCGAGCGCGACATAGAACCGGCTCGAACCATTGTCGCCCTGACGACCCGACCGGCCACGCAACTGATTATCGATGCGTCGGCTCTCGTGCCGCTCCGTGCCGATCACGTGCAGGCCGCCCATCTGCTCGATCGTGTCGAACCAGCGGATGCGATGGATGATGCAACGCCCCGACGCGTCGAGCTCCGCGCAGATGTCGTCGTTCGTCATCGCCGGCAGCTTCTTCGGATCGATCCATGTGTGCACGTCCGCCCAATGCTCAAGCAGCTTCCGCTCAAGATCGGCGAAGTCCATCTCCTCCGCCTCTCGCTTCTTGATGTTCAGCTCGGTCGCTGCGACCTTGCGATACACATCCTCACGCACCTCGTCGTCTGTCGCGTCGACCTTCAGCTTGCGCGAGCACAGCCCACGCTTCAGCCAATGCTGCAAAAGCTCCTCACGCGGCAACGGCCGGAGCACAATGTCCGTGCCGCGACCGGCCATGTTGGTTGCGATCATCACCGCGCCCAGCTTGCCCGCGTCCTTGATGAGCCCCGCTTCCTTCTCGTGCTGCTTGGCGTTCAGCACCTCATGCCCGATCTGGTGCTTCCGCTTCAGCAATCCCGCGAGCATCTCGCTCTTCGCGACGCTCGTCGTGCCCACCAGGATCGGCCGACCAACATCGTGGAACGCCTTGATCTCGTCAACGATCTTGTCCCACTTGTCCTTCTCGCGAAGGAACACGAGGTCTGCGTGGTCCGCACGCGCGATCTCGCGGTTCGTCGGGATCGACACCACATCGAGGCTGTAGATGTCGTGGAACTCTTGCGCCTCGGTATCCGCCGTACCGGTCATACCCGCGAGCCGCTTGTACATCTTGAAGAAGTTCTGGATCGTCACCGACGCCACGGTCTGCGTCTCGGGCTTGACCGGCACACGCTCCTTGATCTCCACCGCCTGATGCAGACCGTCCGACCACTGCCGCCCGATCATCGGCCGGCCCGTGTTCGTATCCACGATCACCACGCTCGGCTCGGTCCGACCCGTCGCGCGGTCCGGCACGTTCATGATCACGTAATCGCGGTCGCGCTCGTAGATCACATGCCCGCGCAGCGACTGCTCAAGCAGGTGCGGCACGTCCATGTTCTGATCGACATAAAACGAGCCGATGCCCGCCACCTTCTGCGCCTCAGCCACACCATCATGCGTCAGGTGCGCCTGCTTGCGCGTCATCTCCACTTCGTAATACTGCGTGTGCTGATCGCGCTCGCGCTCCAGCTCCGGCAGTTCCTTCTTGGCCGCCGCCAGCTTGCTCTGCAGCTCGGGCACCTGCGCCTTCTCACGCACTTGACGGATGTCACCCTCAAGGCCCTTGATCGTTTCCTTGCAACGCTCAACCAACGCGTCCTTGTCCGTCCAAGGCTTCTGCTTGTCCACCAAGTGTCGCGCGAGCTGATCCGCCAACTGATACCGCGGCTGATCGTCGTGCGCCTGCCCCGAAATAATCAACGGCGTCCGCGCCTCGTCGATCAGCGTCGAGTCCACCTCGTCAACGATCGCGAACTGACGCTTGCGCTGCACCTGCTGCTCGAGCGAGCGCTTCATGTTGTCGCGCAGGTAGTCAAAGCCGAACTCACTCGTCGTGCCGTACACCACATCGCAGCGATACATCCACCGCTTCAGCTCCTCCGGCTGCATGTGCATCGGGTGGATCGCCCCCACCGTCAGCCCCATCGCCCAGAAGAACGGGAAGGTCCAGTCGCGGTCGCGCTGCACGAGATAGTCGTTCACCGTCACCACATGCACGAGCTGACGCTCGACCGCTGCCAGGCTGCACGCAAGCGGCGCGACGATCGTCTTGCCCTCACCCGTCTTCATCTCCGCGATCTTGCCCTGGCTCAGCACCATGCCGCCGATCAGCTGCACATCGAACGGCCTCGCCCGGAACGGCGGCCGACTCACCGGATACAGCTCGCGAACCGCGTCGTAAATCTCCGTCGGGATCGGCAGCCGCCGCCAACCCGGAATCGGCTCGCTCGAGCCCAAGAACTCATTTGCCTCGTCCGGCACACCATCCGGCGCCGCCTGTCCCGGCTGCAACGCCATCGTCCGCGGCAGCATCAACGGAGCCGCATCCATCGCCGCTCGCGTCTCGTCATACAGCTCCCTTGCGCGCCCGCTCAGTTGCCCCGCGTCAAACCCAGCCTCTGGATCAAACACCTTGCGGATGCCCACCGCCCGGTCCATCGCCTCGCGTGCGATCGCGAAGCACTCGACGATCAGGTCGTCCTCTCGTGCGCCCTCATCGTGCCGATCCCGAAGCCCGCCGAACCGCGTCCGCAGCTCTGCATCGCTCAGCGCCCGGATCTTCGGCTCCATCGCGCCGATCGCCTCCACGCGGGCCGTGTACTTCTTCACGAACCGCTCGTTACGCGTGCCGATGATCTTGTTCAGAATCGGCCCGATGACGGGAATGCCCTGGCTTGCCATGTTTGTCGTCCTTACTCGCCCGCTCGGCACATCGCCGCGGGCGTGCGCAGCTCGCGTTGCAAACCGAGCCGACGCTGCAATCGTGATTTCGTCTGTCGATACGCGGATCAATGCGGGTGGTCAGCCGGGCGTCACGCCCAGCCGAAGCAGCATGCAATCAACGCGCGTTCGGCGGCGGTAGATCGATCAGCCAAGCGCCAAGGCCCATGCCCACGACACCAGCCACGCCGCCATCGCCACAGATGACGAGGCCCGGCCGCGTGCGCACAGCCGAGGACGTTTCACCAGCCGAGGCCCGCCACGCCGCGATCTCACCCGTCGCCGTCACGCCGGACGTCTGCACCACAGCCGTGGCCCGGCACGTCGCCGCCGCCTGGGCCGTCGCAGCCGCGCCGCACAGCACCACCAACAACAGCAACGCCGCCGACGTCGGCACAGCGCCGCCCATCGCCTTTGGTTCTGTGTTTGATCGGCCGCCCGGCATCAGTTAAGTATCGACGCTCCGGCCCCGCCGAGCAAACCCAACCCGCCCCTCAGCCACCGATTTCCACCGACGCCCCGCCAGCCTCGGATTTTCCCGCCCCCTTTCAACGCCCGCACAGCCGTGGTCCGATAGCTCACCAGCCGGCGGGGCTAGGCTCTCAGAATGGCCGACGACCGCCGCGAGCAACAACCCAACAACGCCAAGGCCTCACCCAAGGCCAGCAAGCAGGAACCGCCAACCATGCTCGCCGTCCGCCAAGCACTGCCCTCCACCCGCGAATCCCTCACGCACAAGTTCTCCATCAACCGCCACGAGGGCTACCTCACC
>JBCCQU010000102.1:0-7426 GCA_039208875.1 Planctomycetota bacterium | reverse complement strand
TCGGCCAGTCGGTCGCCAAAGACTGGGAGCGATGGCTCGGCGTGCGCACAAATCTGGAACAAAAGGAGGTCAAGGTCTTCCGCGATGATCTCAAAAACGCCAACTACATGACGAGCCGCGCCGGCTGGTACGGCGACTACGGCGACCCCACGACATTCCTCGATCTCTCACGCACCGGCAATGGCAACAACGATCGCAAGTTTTCCAGCCCCGAGTACGACGCGCTGCTCGATCGCGCAGCCGACGAGACCGACGCAGCCAAGCGGCTGGCGATATTGCAGGAAGCCGAGCGCATGATCATGGAGGTCGAGCTGCCCAAGGTGCCGATCTTCCACTACGGCCACATGTACATGTTCGATCCCAATCGGCTCAGCGGCATCAACCCGCACCCCCGCACCAACCAGAACCTGCACCTCGTGGATGTGCTGGGCGACGGGATCGGCGATGAAGAGCCGATGCGTGTCCGGCTCGAGACAACCGTGACCGCCGACGCAGCGGGGAGCAACCGATGATCCGGATGATCGCGTGGCGGCTTGCGCAACTCCCCGTCATTCTGCTGGTGATCTACACCGCGGTGCTCACGCTCGCGTGGGCGGTGCCGGGCAACCCGCTCGAGAATCCAGAGGGCAGGCAGCCGCCGCCCGCGGTGCAGGAGGCCCTCAAGCGGCAGTACAACCTCGACCGCTTCGATCGCTTCTACACGTCATACCTCTACAACGTCACCGGCGCGAAGTGGGCGGTCGAGACGCTCGACGGCACGGCCGACGATGCTGCGCGCACGGCAGCGGCCGCAGGTGAGGCAGCCCCGCCGCGATACATCTTCAACTTCGGCCCGTCGCTGCAATACCGCGACCAGAACGTCAACGAGATCATCGGCAGCTCGCTGCCCATCTCGGTGACGCTCGGTTTCGCAGCCATCCTCATCGCGGTCGTGGTGGGGGTGGGGGCCGGCATCATCGGCGCTGTGAAGCCAAACTCGATCGCCGATCTCGCCACGCTGCTGGTCGCGCTCATCGGCATCAGCCTGCCCAACTTCGTCGTGGGCACGGTGCTGTTGCTCGGCTTCGGCATCGCGATCCCGCTGATCCCCGTCGCCGAGTGGGGCACGATCCGCGGCATGATCGCACCAGCCCTGACGCTCAGCCTGCCGTTCGCGGCATACATCGCACGGCTCACCCGGCTCGGCATGATCGAACAGCTCTCGAGCGATCACATCCGCACCGCGCGCGCCAAGGGGGCGGCCGAGCTTTCCGTGCTCATCCGGCATGCGCTCAAAAACGCGTTTCTGCCTGTGCTCAGCTATCTCGGCCCCGCGACGGCGTTCGCGATGACCGGCTCGTTCGTCGTCGAAGAAGTCTTCAGCGTGCCGGGCATCGGGCAGCACTTCGTCAACGGCGTGCAGAACAAAGACCTGTTCCTGCTCATCGGCGTCGTGCTCGTCTTCGCGACGATGCTGATCCTGTTCAATCTCATTGTGGACGTGCTGTACCGCTGGGTCGATCCGCGGATCACCGACTGACATTCGCTGCGAGTTGTCAGCGTCGCCGGGGAGTCAGCGAGCGACGGCTGCGTCGATCCGCTCTGCCTGCTCGCCACGCATGTTGAAGGCGCTCTTGAGACCCAGCGCGAGGATGCGCGAGGTCGTGGCGAGCTCGCCGATGTCGTTGCCCTCGACAGCGCCGGCGATTCGGCCCGAGGTACCCGGCAGGCTGTCGCTGTTGCCCGCCACCTCTGCAGCACGCCAGGCCACGCGCTCTGCGACGCGGACAAGACCGACCGATTTCTCGTCGAGTGCTTCGCCGTCACGGGCAGCGATCGTCGCCAGCCCCAGAACCTCGGCAGCGAAGCCCGCCGCGGCTTCCGCGATCGGACGTGCCTGTCCCGGGCCGCCCTCATCGCCGAGGGCTTTGAGGAACAGCAGCTCGTCAGCAACGCGCAGTGCCGACTGCTGATACCGCTCGTTGATGGGGTCTTCCGCCAGCTTGGCTGTCGCGAGGCGGGCAGTGCTCTGCCAGGCTTCGATAACGACCGAGTCGTATTCGGGCCCCTGCCTGATCGAACCCGCAGCAGCCAGCGCCCGGAGCCAGGCATCACTCACGTGCGTGTGCGTTTCGGCAGCGCCGAATTGCTCAGCCTTGCGTATGAGATCACGCATTTGTTGTGCGCTCAAAGCCGGCGCTGCGTTGGCCATGGCTTCAAACATCAGCAGCGTTGCGCGCGCCGACGCGACTCGAAGGCCGGGGTTTGGGTTGTCGTGCAGTCGCTCGATGAGCGGCACGCAATCGGCCACGGCGAAATCGCCGACCACCTGCATGGCGTTGGTGATGGCCACGGCATCGCCGCTCTCGATCATGGCGATGAGTGCCGGCAGCGCTGCATCGGCCATGCCCTGGCGGAAGGCAGCGGTTGCCGACTCGGCTCGCACCGGATCACTCAGGCGTTCCCGGGCCTGCGACCGGTCTTCCGGATCGTCTCCGGCGAGGTCTGCCAGCAGCGGCTCGACGTATGCGCGCACCGCCCGCTCCTGCTCGGGGGTCAGCAGAACCGGCGCGGTGATGATCTCGCGTGGCAGCCCGAGGTTGCCGACGCCGATCTGCGCCGAGGCTTGGCTTGCCGCGAGCGACGCGATGAGTAAGGCTGCAGCGGTCGCGCGGGTCCATCGGCTGCACGGCTGCGATTCGGTGTGGCCCAAGGATCAATCCTCGTCGTAAGCATCCTGCGTTGGCGGCTCCACACGCCCTCGCCGGTGGGGGGTGGAAGCTAGCACGCCCTCTGTAAGGTAGCAACCCGAAGCGGCAGGCCGCTCGATCGCCGTCGCCGACCGTCAGGGCGGCGGTTTAGTAGACCTCGAGGAACATCCGCTTGGTCGGCTTGACCTTGCGGTTGATGGCCTTGCGGTCCCATTCGGCCGGGTCGGCCGGGGCGTCGTCGGCCAGCGTGAGGTACCGATCGCGGGCGTCGCCCGAGAGTGAGGTGCCGAGCCTTTGCACGATGCCGACTTCCATGCCGGCGATGCCGCAGACGTAGATCAGGCCGCGATCACTATCGATGATCGGGCGGAGCAGATCCTCGTGCGTGCTGAGGCGTTCCTGCACATACATCGGCGGGCCGCCGTCGGCCTGGGTCTCGCGGCTGATTGCGGTGACATACTCGAAGTTGCTGTGCGTGTCGGCCAGGCCCTGCATCTCGTCGTGGTACAGCAAATCTGACGCGTACGGCGAGCCCATGAGCAGCGCGATACGCGACGAGACGCCGGCCTCGAGCAGGTCGGTGATCATGCCGCGGAACGGCGCGATGCCGGTGCCGGTCGCGATAAAGACGTAATTGTGTTCTTCGGGGCGGGCGGGCAGGACGAACCGCTTGCCGTTGGGCCCGGTGACGCGGACCTCGTCGCCGACTTGCAGATCGCAGAGGTAGTTGGAAGCGACGCCGCGGAAGAGCGTGTGGTTATCCCAGTGCTCGTCGATGAGCCGCTTGCAGGAGGTCGCGAGCACGTTGCCCTTGCCGTCTTCGCCGCGGGTGGGGCTGGCGATGGAGTACAGGCGGGGCTTGTGCGGCTTGCCTGCTGGGGTCTCGCCGGGCGGGACGACGCCGAAGGACTGGCCCGCGATGAAGCCGCCGGCGAGTGCTGTCTCGGAGACATCGATCGCGACATGACGGACAAAGCCCGCGGCCTTGCGCTTGGCGGTGCAGATCGTGCTTTCGCCGACTCGGCCGATGCCGGGGCTGTTCGGCGGATGCAGATGCATCTGCACGGGTGAAAGCTCGGGCCCGACGACTTTGGCTTCACGGCTTGCTGCTGGCGTCATGAGCTAATTGTTGACCGGCGACGGGGCCGGGACGACCGACGGCACGCAATCGCGGGCGGGCAGTGGCGGTTACGAGCCTTCGCCGTCCTGCAATTGCTCGTCGCTGAGCTTGGCGCGCGCAGCTTCGAGGCGTTCGATCAGGGCCTCGATTCTCTCGGCTGCCGCGTCGCGTGCACGGATGTTGCCGAGTTGCTGGATGGCGTCGCCGTAGGCCTGGGATGCTGCGGTCGCGGCGCTCGCAGCTGCTTCGTCGGCAGCATCGGCGAGCGAGCGATACATCGAGGCGTTTGGCAGGCCGCCCATGGTCTCGGCAGCCCGACGCAGAAGCGCCGCGGTGTCTTGCCAGCCGAGCGCGTTGCTGGCGAGCAGTTGGCCGAGCACCTGGCTCGAAGTGCTGACATCGCCGGCGATGCTGCTGCGATCGGCACCCGATGCGCCGCGGGCTGCGCGCACGGCTGCGGACAGCTTGGACGAGGCGTCGTCGATCGCGTCGGCCAGTTCGCCTGAGCGTCGGCCCATGACGCCGTCGCCATCGCCGATAAGTCGATCGAAGGCTGCGGCTGCTTCGGCAGCATCGGCGCGGGCTTCGGCAGCCTCGGCATCGAGCCGACGCATTCGAGTTTCGACCGAAGCACGCGTGGCATCGAGGGCTGCGAGCTGGGCTGCCAGCTTGTCGAGCGTGACCTGGGCTTCGTTCGACTGCGGCTCGAGCAGGTCGGCCTGCGTTGTTAGTTCGCGGGCTGTCAGTTCGAGAGCGTCGGCCTCGCGGCCGATCGTGCGGGCTTGCTCGACAAGCGGTAGACCCTCGCGGGCGGATGCGGTGGACGCTGTGAATCGAAGCTCCGCGGCTTGCGCGCGCAGCTCCGATGCGCGATCGAAATCGGCCTGCGCTTCGCTCCGCAGCGATGCGATCTGGCCGTCCAGGTCAGCCTTGGTTGCGCGCGCTTCGGCGGCTTCCTGCTCGCGGTCGGCGCGGCGGCGTGCGATGTCGGCCAGCACCGGCGTCGGATCGAAGCCCTCCGCGGCGTCTGCTGAGGCCATCGCGTTGATCCATGCGGCCAGCGCGGCTTCGGCGTCCGCGAGTTGGATCGTCAGTTCACGCTCGATGCGGCTGGCTTCCTCGGCGGCCGGGCGGGCGAGGCCTCGGTCCGCTGCGGACGAAATCAGCGACGCGGCCGCTTGCTGTGCTTGGGAGCCGTCGCCCGAGACGCCACCGATGGACTGCTTGACCTGGCTGAACTCCGACTCGGCGGTCTCCGTCGCGAGCACACCGGGCACAGCCATGGCCGACATCCGACGCTCGGCGTCTTCAAGCGCCCGCTGCGTCGGGTCTTCGGAGCAGCCGGCTGCGAGCAGCAGCGTGAAGGCCAACGCGGCGGACCCGCGGGCGGCAACGGAAGCGGAACGATTCGATGAAGGTTCGGACATGCGTAGGGCTCCTGCGCGACGGCGCCACTGTATCAAGGGCTGCGTGCCCGGACCTGTGCGCGCGGGCTGGCTGGGCAGTGCGGATGGGCTAGCGCTCGACCGGGCCGTCGTCGATGATTAGCCGGCCTTCCTCACCCGGTGGCACGGGCGGCGTGAAGGTCACGGGATACTCGGGCCTCGGGCGATACATCGAGTTGATCCATTCCACAGCTCGGCGGAAGCGGGCGTCATCTCGCGAGTCGATCGCGGGTCGGAAGCGGGTGTTGCCGATGGCGACCTCCGGGTGCGGTCGAGACGAACGGCGTGGATCGAGGGCGAGCTGCAGCAGGGGGCTTTCGCTGGGGTTGGTGTAGTCGATGAGCGGCTGGCCGTCGTCGAGGCGGAACCGCTCGAGGATGAGAAAGTTGGTGTAGACGGTGGGTTCGCTGTTGCGTCGGTCGCTTTTGAGCCAGAATCGTCCGGCCTCGGCCCCGCCGTGGCACGCGTTGGTCGCGCAGCTGCGCGACAGCCACTCGGCGTGCACATCCTCGCGGAATCGCTTGAAGGCTTCGGGCTCGCCGTCGACGGTGACCTCGCCGTAAAGGTCGCGCGCACGTACGCGGAACATGCGATCGAGGATGCGTTCGGGCCGCCACCGTCGCATGGCCGCTCGTCCCTCGTCGCTTTGTGGCATCAGCTCGTGATCGCCGTACTGCTCGATGAACCGATCGATCGTGTCGCGCGTCACGCGGAGCGGCGGCGGATCGGTCAGGTCGAGCTCGTACACCTTCAGCAGATTGATCTGATCGGGCGAGAGCGGCGTGATCTCGGGTCGCGGCCCGCGTTCTGTGTCGGTGTTTGGATCGTCGCTGCCGGCGACTCGCAGATCGCGGAGCTTCATCAGTGCTTCGATCTCGCGAACCAGCTCCTTTGCGCGCACATTGTCGGCGTCGCGGGCGCGGATGCCCTGCAGCTCGATGAGTGCCAGACCGAACAGCTCGCGTGACTTGGCCCACTCCACGAGCGTCAGCAATTGATCGATGTCGTCGTCGGCGATCAGTTCGCGATGCCGGCGGTACCGCTCGCGGATGGGCGGCAGCACAATGACCTCGCGCACCTGGTCGTGCGTGTAGCGGGTCTCGATGCCGGAGATCTCGATGACGACGCCGTCCTCGTCGGTGAGAACGAGCGTGCCGACGAGTTGGCGGCCGTCGGCGAGCACAAGGCTCGCTTCACGACGCTCGGTCGGCGCAGCCGGCGTGTCGTTGTTCTGGCCCGCGCCGGGGCTGGCGACGACCAGCGTGGCTGCGAGGACAGCGAGACGCGTGATGGAGTTGGGCTTGCGCCGTGGAGGCATACGGTGATTGTGTCGCCCGACCACCGGGTCTGTCCAGTGCGATGGCAGATGTAACGCCAGATGAGGCCTCGGATTTGGTTAGGCGGCCCGGGCGGATTCCTTGGCGAGCTCGGTGCTGCCGTCGATGACCTCTGCTACGTCGGCAAGGTCGACGGTGTCGTGATCGGCCGGGAACTCGAGCACGGGCTCGGAGCCGTTCAAACGAAGCCCGAACGGACCGGCGACGGGCTCGGTAAAGCGGACGGCGGTTTGGCCGAAGTCGACAACGGCTCCGGGCAGGACCCTGCCGGTGACCCAGAGTTTGGCTGATCGTTGCTTATCGCGGATGGCGTCGACCCGTCCAAGTCCGGCCTCGATGCGCGGCAGCAAATCATCGACAGCCTGGAAAGCCTCGCGGAGCTCGGTGATCTCGGCCTGCGGCTGGCCCTGCTTCTCGACCTCGTGGATCGCCGCTCGCTTGGCGTCGTGATCGGCCTGCAGGTCGGGTGTCATGGCGTGCAGTTCGTCGAGCAGCGACTCCAGCTTGCCGAGGCTGCCGATGACGACGCGGGTGGGGGATTCGTCGCCGCTGCCGAGAACGTCGATCGCGGCGTGCCGACCGACGCGCACAATGCCGCCCGAGACGGTTGCACCGCGGGCATCGAGATCGAAGCCGACGGTGAGATCGCAATCGGAGAGTTGGTGATCGATGACAGCGTTTTCGCCGATCGTCCCGGTGACCTGGTGCAGGTAGAGCGCCCGCAGCTTTCCTGAGACATGCAGCGATCCGTCGTTGCCCGCTGCCATGCCGCCGACGAGCTTGGCATGACGCCCGGCGTAGACGTTGGCGGCGCGGATATCGCCCTTGACGAGC
>JBCCQU010000101.1:0-7523 GCA_039208875.1 Planctomycetota bacterium | reverse complement strand
GCCCAACAACCCCACCGGCATGATCGCCACAGCCGACGACGCCCGTGCCGTCGCACGCGCACTGCCGCACGCCCTCATCGTGCTCGACCTCGCGTACGCCGAGTTCGCCGACGAAGACCTCACGCCGCTCGTCACCGAGCTGCCGAACGCCGTGGCCGTGCGCACCTTCAGCAAAGCCTTCGGCCTCGCCGGTCTCCGCGTCGGCTACGTCGTCGGTCGGCCCGAGCACCTCGCGTGGCTCGCCACCGTCGGCAATCCGTTCCCATGCTCCGGCCCAAGTATGGCCATCGCCGAAGCCGCACTCGCCGACAGCGACCACCTCGCGCGCACGATCGAGCAAACCCTCAAGGACCGCGACGCGATCATTGCAACGCTCACCGACCTCGGCGTCGAAACCCTGTCGAGCCAAGGCAACTTCGTGCTCGCCCGCCATCCGCAGTCCGCGACCATCCATCGCGAACTCGCCGCACGCGGCATCGCCATCCGCCGCTACCCGCAGCCCGAAATCCTCGCCGATCGCATCCGCATCGGATGCCCCGGCAGCGACGCACACCTCGCCCTGCTGCTCGATGAGCTCCGAGAAGTCGTTCCCGCCGCGACGACGAAAGCCTAGAGAACACGCATGACCGACCAACGCTCCGCGTCCATCCAGCGCAAGACAAGCGAGACCGACATCACGCTGACGCTGCATCTCGACGGCTCCGGCAAGGCCGACATCGCCACCGGCCTCGGCTTCCTCGATCACATGATCCACGCCCTCACCAAGCACGCCCGCCTCGACCTCACGCTCAAGTGCACCGGCGACCTCCACATCGACGATCACCACACCGTCGAAGACTGCGCCATCGCCCTCGGCCGTGCGTTCAACGATTGCCTGAGCGATCGCGTCGGCATCCGCCGCTTCGGATCGGCCTACGCACCACTCGATGAGTCGCTCAGCCGCGTCGTCATCGATCTCGCGACCCGCGCGCACGCCACGGTCAACCTCGGCCTCGGCCGCGACGCCATCGGCGATGTCTCCGCCGAGATGTTTGATCACTTCCTCACAACGCTCGCGACCGAAGGCCGCTTCACGCTGCACGCCGACGTTATCCGCGGCACCAACGACCACCACCGCGTCGAAAGCTGCTTCAAAGCGCTCGCTCTTGCCCTGCGCGAAGCCGTCACACCAACCGGCGACACCACCGCCGCGAGCACCAAGGGCGTGCTGTGACTGCTAGCCGAGCACGCGTCGCGATCGTCCGCACCGGCACCGCCAACCTCGCCTCGCTGATTGCCGCCTTTGAGCGTCTCGGTGCGCATCCATACATCACTTCATCACCCGAAGACGTGCGCACAGCCACGCACGTCGTCCTGCCCGGTGTCGGCACGCTCGCCGCCGCGATGCGCGATCTCGAAGCCGCAGCACTCGTCGAACCGCTGCGCGCGCGCATCAACGAGAGCAAGCCAACACTCTGCATCTGCCTCGGTTTCCAATTGCTGTTCGAGACCAGCGACGAATCACCAAGCGCCCGCGGCCTCGGCATCATCCCGGGCCACATCGAGCGCTTCCCAGACAGCGTCACCGTGCCGCACTTCGGCTGGAACCACGTGCGCGCGCACGATTCCGAAACACAACACAGCCCCCACAGCGGCTCGGCGTACTTCGCCAATAGTTTCCGCATGCCCGCCGCGCCCGATGGCTGGACGTGCCTGACGACCGAGCACGCCGGGCCGTTCACCAGCATGCTCGCGCGCGGCCGCGTGCTCGCCTGCCAGTTCCACCCCGAGCTCTCCGGCCCATACGGCAACTCACTTCTGGCAGCATGGCTCGACGGCTCGACGCCAACACCCCCACCATCACCAGCCATCGCCGCCGATGGTGCGCACATCGGCCTCATGCCGCGCGTCATCCCGTGCCTCGATGTCCGCGACGGCCGAGTCGTCAAAGGCATCAAGTTCCAGAACCTCCGCGACTCGGGCGATCCGGTCGAGCGCGCCAAGGCGTACGAAGATCAGGGCGCCGACGAGCTAGTGATCCTCGATGTCTCCGCAACGCCCGAGGGCCGAAAGACCGCGCACCACACCGTGGAGGCTGTGCGCAAAGCCATCTCGATTCCGCTCACGGTCGGCGGCGGCGTGCGCGAGGTCGACGACGCGCGCGCACTGCTCGAAGCCGGGGCCGACAAAACCGCTGTGAATACCGCCGCCGTGCGCAGGCCGGAGATACTCAGCGAGATCAGCGAGCGCTTTGGCGTGCAGTGCACCGTGCTCGCGCTCGATGCAGCGCGGCGAGACAACGCCCAGGGCTGGGAGGTCGTAGTACGCAGCGGCACCGAGCGCACCGGCCGGGATGCGATCGACTGGGCGAAGCGCGCGCAGCAACTCGGCGCCGGCGAAGTGCTGCTCACGAGCTGGGACCGCGACGGCACGCAATCCGGCTACGACCTCGAACTGCTGACAGCCGCCAGCAACGCCGTGCACATCCCGGTCATAGCCTCGGGCGGCGCCGCCAACGCGAGCCACTTGGCTGAGGCTCTCGATGCCGGTGCCGATGCGGTGCTGGCTGCCAGCATCTTCCACGATGCGCACACCACGGTGGGCGATGTGAAGGCCGAGCTCGCAGCCCTCGGCGTGCCCGTGCGGCTCTCAAAGTGAACACGCCCGACACTCCACGCACTCTGCGAACAACTCCGCCCCTCCGCGTTGAATAGGCTCCACCACCATGCTCGTTCCGTCGATTGACCTCATCAATGGCAACGCTGTGCAGCTCGTCGGCGGCGATCCGACCAAGCTGGAGATCGACGCCGGCGATCCGCGGCCGCTGGCTGAGACCTACGGCAGGCTCGGCGAGATCGCGGTCATCGATCTCGATGCAGCCCTCGGCCCCAAGACCGGCAACCCCGACAACGCCGCGACCATCGGCGACCTGCTGACCATCGCGCGCTGCCGTGTTGGCGGCGGCATCCGCGATGTCGATACCGCCATCCGCTGGCTCGATGCCGGTGCGCACACGGTCATCCTCGGCACCGCTGCCACACCCGAGATACTCCGCGAGCTGCCGAGCGATCGCGTCATCGCTGCGCTCGATGCGCGCGACGGCGAGATCGTCGTGGAAGGCTGGACCAAAGCCGAGGGCCGCGGCTCGCTGAATGATCGCATCGCCGAGCTGCGCGAATATGTGTCAGGCTTTCTCGTGACGTTCGTCGAGCGTGAGGGTCGGCTCGGCGGGACCGATCTTGAGCGCGCGCAGGCGGTCGTCGAAGCTGCTGGCGACAAGCGCGTAACGATCGCGGGCGGCGTGACGACGGCTGACGAGATACGCAGGCTTGATGAGATCGGTGCCGATGCCCAAGTCGGCATGGCGATCTATTCCGGCAAGCTCGACTTGGCCGAGGCCTTTGCCGGGCCGCTGCGCACCGATCGCGATGATGGACTGTGGCCGACGGTCGTTGTCGATGAGCGCGGCGTCGCGCTCGGCTTGGCGTACTCGTCGGCTGCGTCGCTGGCGGAAGCTGTGCGCACGGGCCGAGGCGTGTACTACTCGCGCTCGCGGCAAGGCCTATGGCGCAAGGGCGACACCAGCGGCGAGGTGCAACAACTGCTGCGGATCGACATGGACTGCGACCGCGACGCGTTGCGCTTCACCGTGAAGCAACTGCGCGCGGACAGCACGGACGGTGTGTTCTGCCACCTCGGGACTCGGTCGTGCTGGGGCGATGATGGCGGGCTCGGCGAGCTCGCGCGTCGGCTTGCTGCGCCGGCTGAATCGCGTGATGCCAAGAGCTACACCACACGCTTGCTGACCGAGCCGGGCCTGCTCGATGCCAAGCTGCGCGAGGAGGCCGAAGAGCTGTGCCGGGCTGCGTCGCGGGATGACATTGTGCACGAAGCGGCGGATGTGCTGTATTTCACGCTGGTGCGCCTGGCAAAGGAAGGCATCGCGCTCGATGAGGTGGAGCGGCATCTCGATCGGCGTGCGCTCAAAGTGAGCCGAAGGCGCGGCGATGCCAAAGCGAAATTCGTGAGTGGAAAGGACACCAACGCATGAGTGGCGTGCTGCGACGCGTGAAGCCCGAAGATGTGCCGGCGGTGCGGCGGAAGCCGATCGAGGCCGACACGCTTGCTGCGGCTGCGAAGATCGTCGACGACGTGCGCACACGCGGCGAAACCGCCCTCCGCGAGCATGCACACAAGCTCGGGGATATCGAAGCGATCGATAGCCCGATCGTGCTGGAACGCAACGACCTGCAGCGTGCGCTCGACAGCATCGACGCCGAGGCTCGCGGCATCTTGGAGCGCGCAGCCGGGCGCATCGACGCGTTTGCGCGCGCCCAGCGGGGATCGATCGCGCCGATCGAAGTCGGCGTGCCCGGTGGCACCGCGGGACAGGAAGTCGTCCCGGTCGAGCGGGCCGGTTGCTACGCGCCTGGCGGCCGGTTTCCGCTCCCGTCGTCGGCGCTGATGACTGCCGTGACCGCGCGGGCGGCGGGCGTGCGCGAGGTGTGGGTCGCATCGCCGAGGCCTGCGCCGGTGACACTCGCAGCGGCAGCAATCGCCGGTGCGGACGGCGTGCTCGCGGTCGGCGGCGCGCAGGGCATCGCGGCGCTGGCGTACGGCTGCGGGCCGGTGCCAGCGTGCGACGCGGTGGTCGGGCCGGGCAACCGGTGGGTGACCGCAGCCAAGCAACTGGTATCGGGCATGGTCGCAATCGACATGCTTGCCGGACCGAGTGAGTTGCTGCTGATCGCGGATGACACGGCGAACCCGGCGACGGTGGCTGCGGATCTGCTGGCGCAGGCGGAACACGACACCGATGCGGGCGTTGTGCTGATCACAACGCACGAGCCATTGCTGGATGCGGTCGATGCCGAGCTTGTGATACAGCTTGAGACACTGCCGACCGCGAACACGGCGCGCGCAGCGATGCGCAACAGCTACGCCGTGGTGGTCGAGTCGATCGATGACGCGATCGCGCAGGCGGATCGGTATGGGCCGGAGCACCTGCAGATACAGACGCGCGATGCGGCTGCGGTGTCGAAGCGGTGCGCACACTTCGGCGGCTCGTTCGTCGGCGAGCGCACGGCTGAGGTGTTTGGTGATTACGGGCTGGGGCCGAACCACACGCTGCCGACCGGCGGCACGGCGAGATCGTTCGCGGGACTGAGCGTGTTCAGCTTTTTGCGGGTGCGAACCTGGTTGCAATCTGAGTCGGCCGATGCCGAACTCGCTCGCGAGATCGCGGCGTTTGCGCGGCTGGAAGGGCTGGAGGCGCACGCGCGCTCAGCGGAGCGGCGGGCCAAAACCTAGAGGCTCGTTTAGACTGCTGCCGAACAGGAGGCACAGCCATGCCAGCAGACGTGATCGATTATCAGATCGTGGGCGACGACATGCAGGCGGTCATCATCACGCTCGATCCGGACGAGGCGGTGGTGGCTGAGGCGGGCGCGATGATGTATCTCGAGCCCGACATCGAGATGGCGACGCAGATGTCGATGGCGGAGGGCAAGGGGCTGCTCGGCAAGCTGTTTGAGGCTGGTAAGCGAGCGGTGACCGGCGAGTCGTTCTTCACCACGTTCTTCCATAATCACGGCGGCCAGCGGCGCGACTGCGCGTTCGCAGCGCCGTACCCCGGACACGTGGTGCCGATCGAGCTCGGCGATCACGGCGGCACGATCATCTGTCAGAAGGATGCTTTCTTGGCGCAGCCCGCGGTGTCGAGGTGTCGATCGCGTTTCAGCGCAAGCTGGGCGTCGGGCTGTTCGGCGGCGAGGGCTTTATCCTGCAGAAGCTCACGAGCGCGGACGGGCAAGGCCAGGCGTTTATGCACGCGGGCGGCACGACCGTGAAGCGAGAACTGGCAGCCGGCGAGACGCTGCGCGTGGATACCGGGTGCCTTGTTGGGTTCGATCCTTCGGTGAGCTACGACATTCAGTTTGTGAAGGGCATCAAGAACAAGCTGTTCGGCGGCGAGGGGCTGTTTTACGCGGCCCTCACCGGGCCGGGCACGGTGTGGCTGCAGACGTTGCCGTTTAGCCGGCTCGCGGACCGGATCATCGCGGCGGCGCCGTCGGCGGGCGGCAGCCGAAAGGGCGAGGGTTCGGTGCTTGGTGGGCTCGGTGGCCTGCTGGACGGCGACAACTGATCTCGGGCATCTGATCGGGGTTATCTGATCGGGGGCGTCGCCTATGCTCGCGTGCTGTGCTGCGAGCGATGTTGTCATCTCGGGCTGGATCCACATTTGGGCGAATCGCCCCGGCGATCGGGCTTGCGCTGACATTGTGCGCGGTCGGCCTGAGCGGTGGATGTGGCTCGTCGCCCGAGACCGATGACAACACGGCCGACGCTGATCGGGTGGACGCGTCGTTGCTCGCGACGATGCGCGGCACGGGTGCGGGCATCGAGGCGCGAGCGTGGCTAATCGACGACAGCGATGACGACCTGGCGCGCACGCTGCGTGACGCATCGCCGCCGGCGGGCGCATCGGCTGAGGCTTTGGAGCGTTGGCGGGCGTCGGGCCTGCGTGTGGTGTCGCTGCCGGCGGGTGAACTCGAGACGTGGCTTGCGCGATCGAGTTTGTCGGGGGCACTGAGCCGTGATTGGCTTGGCCTGAGTCCGGGTTGGATGACGCTGACGACGGGGCCGGTCTCGACCGAGGACGTCACGCTGTGGTCTGGCCGGCTGAATCTGGACAGCGGTCGGCCGCGGCTGCTGCTGCGTTCTTGGGTTCGGCCGGCGTCCGCTGCGCTCGAGCCGGTGCTGCGTGTGGAACTGCTGCCGGAACTGCTGCTGCCCGATCGCCGGACGGCTCGCGAGCGATTGCTCGAGGGCGTCGTTGGGCCGGCGGGTGACGATGTGAGTCGCGGCGTGGCGATGGACTCGCTGAAGCTCGGGATTGAGCCGGCGCCAGGCCGCGTGATCGTGATCGTCGCGGAAGAGCCCGGCGTGGCTTGGGACAGCGTGTCTCGCGTGCGGCGCGGCGAGCTGGCTGGCGATGAACCGCAGCAGGTGCGCGCGGGCGATGATGATGTCGTGGGCCCGATGCCGCTGCCGGAGTTGTCGTTCGGACCGCCGGAGCCGCAGGACCGGACGTTTGGCGAGGTGTTGCTGGGCGCGACGGTCGGGCCGTTTGGCACATCGACATCGCGGCGTGCGGTGATTGCGCTGGTGCCGCGGATGCCGGCCGACACTGGTTCGGCGGGGCGTTGATGTCGCGGCTGCTCGAGCTTCTGAATGGTCCGCCGCTGCCGCTCGCGTTGGTGTTCTTTGTCGTTGGGCTTGTGCTGCTGGTGAAGGCTGCGGACTGGCTGGTGGACGGCTCGGCCCGCATGGCTGAGGCGCTCGGCATCAGCAAGCTGGTGGTCGGGCTCACGGTGGTTGCGTTCGGCACGAGCGCACCCGAACTGGCAGCCGGCGTGAGCGCATCGCTGAAGGGCGTGAACGACTTTGTGGTCGGCACGATCGTCGGCTCGAACATCGCCAACGTCGCGCTGATCTTGGGCGCAACGGCGGTGTTCCGTGCTGTGCCGACGCCGCGGAGCGTG
>JBCCQU010000100.1:0-7557 GCA_039208875.1 Planctomycetota bacterium | reverse complement strand
CAATCGACCTTCGGGTCGGAAGCCCGCGCCGCGATCGCGCTCGACGATTGTGATCTCGGAGCGATTGCTGGCGGCTGACGGCGTCGGCTGAATGCGGCCGAAGCCCGATCCGCCGATCCACGCCATCGCGACGCCCTTGCTCGTGCTTCGAGCGGGGAAGGCGATGCCGTCGGGCTGCCGTGCTTCGACCGAATATGGCCGGGAATCGGGGAAGCCGCCGACGCCGACGGCGCTGGTGCTCGGCGTTTCCCAAGGGCCGGCGAGATGAATGAACCGCGCACGGCCCTCGGCCACCAGTTCTTCCTGCGTGCCAACGCGAACAGCACCGACGCCGTTGTCGGGCACGAGCAGGCTGCCAAACGTGGTCGACCGCTGCAGCCCTTGGCCCCAGACCTGGTCGTAATAGCTGAGGTGCGAGAGTTGCACGCTCTTTGGTCGCAGCACAAACGCACCAACCCACGAAACCGCTGTGAAGACAGCACCGGCGAGGACGAACGCGAGCCACGCGTGCTTGACGATCGATGCCTTCTTGAGACCCGCATAGCCGCCCGGGCCGGCAACGACCCAGTAGATCGCGAACACCACAACGCCCAGCAGCAGGCCGGCATAGGCGGCACCGGTCTGCTTGGTGATCTCGCCGAAGTCTCGATCAATACTGACGCTGCTATCGCCGAGCGTGTTGATCGTGTCGAGTTCTTCAGCGGTGTACACGTCGCTGCGTTTGCCGAGCACGCGGTTCCAGAAGACATCGACGCGCGGCAGGCGGCCGGCGAAGGCTGCGGATGAGACATCGATGCCTGCGAGCGTGACCATGCCGAGGCCTACGACGCGGCGTGTGACCAGCGGCCGACCCTCGCCATCCGCGAGCACCACCACCGCATCGCTCGGCAGCGCATCGGCTCGCGGCGTGAGGGTGTGCAGCGTGCCGATGCGCGGCACAGGCTGGAGCGCATCGTCGCTGAGCAGCGGCCAAGCCGGCTCAAGCGACACACCTTCAAGTCGTTCGACAGAAACTGCTGGGAGCAACTGAGCCAGCTCACGATTCAGCAGGCCGGTCGATGCTGTGCGTTCCTGCTCACCGATGAGCGTCGTCCACGCTGTGCCGACGGACGGCAACGAGATGACCAAATGCCCGCCGCGCTGCACCCACTCGCTGAGGGCACGCACCTGCTGGATCGACAGATCGCTGGGTTGCCCCCCCACCCACGCAACGACGCTGAACGGCGACAGCCCGATCCAGCGATCGGGCAGGCCGGACGGCGACTCGACCGTGCGCACAGCAGTCGGCTCGTTGGCGATGACGACCGCCCCGCGGCCTTGCGCCGATCGCCGCTCTGACCCGATCGTGCTGTACGCGAGCAGGCTGGTGCGGGCCGAGCCGATGGTCAGGATCGCGCCGCCGCCGATATCGGCACCGAGTTGATTCGCGAGCCGAGGCAGCACAGGCCCGCCGAGCAGATCACCGGCGTTGCCATTGCTATCGACCTCGAATACGGCGAGTTCGATGTCCTCAACAGCGGCCGCTGCGAACGGCAGCCGCGGATAGAGCCAGACCGGCTGCGGAATGCCGGGGTTGGTCGAGACGACGGCTTCGTACGCAGTGGTGTCGCCGTCGGCGTCGGGCACGGACAGCCGAACCAGCACGTCCCGCGGGCCGGAGGAGCGATCGGCGAGGACCGCCTCGACGCCGACCCATGAGCCGTAGCGGATGACGCCGGCCAGGCCGAACTGCCGAATGCTGACATCGATCTCGCCGACCGGGCGGTTTTCGTCGATGCCCGCATCCTCGGCCACCCCTGGCCCGAGCAGATCCTGCTGAGCGCACACCCAAGGCGTGAGGCCGATCGCCCACATCACCAGCACAATCCATACAACCGGTCTCGCCGCCATTGGGGATGAGTCTACGGACCTCACCGTATCGCCGCCCGGTGCCGATGCGCTGGCATGCTCGTGGCTCTCCCGGATGTCGTGTGGCTGCTCTTCATCGCGGTCGGACTATTGCTCGGGTTCTCGATCCTGCACGCGTGTGCGTCCGAGGCCCGCGACCGTGTCGCGCTGCACGATTTCAAGGTCGATGTCATCACGCTTCGGAATGACTATCACCGCCGCTTGCAGGCCCTGTACGACGGACGAGCGGACGATGTTGGCGAGGTTGACTTCGTCGAGCCGGTGACGCTGACGCCCATCGATTCGCAGCAGCGAGCCGCCTGACGTATCAGGTTTCGAGCATGAGAGCGTCGTCGTTCGATAGTCGACGCTCTGTCTGACGCTCGGCCAGCGATTGCTCGACTCGTTCGATCGCGGCCACGCCCTCGCGATACTCGCCCGCAACGGCTTGCAGACGCGGGATGATGGTCAGGCCGACGGCAACCACAGCCAATTGCGCGGCGACACCGACGGCTGCCAAGAGACGCGTGCCGCGCATCGTGCGATGCCGAAGCACCGCGATGATTGCCAAGAAGACCACCATCGCCAACGACTTCAGCGCAACCATGCCGGCTATTCCAGCGCTCGACAGCGCCGCTGCTGCAACCGGATTGGCCTCGTGCCCGCCAAGCGAAAGAACCTTGGCGGTGACGACAACGTCGGCTACTGCGAGAAGCACAACAGCAACGCACAGCCACTCAAGCATGCGCACGCCTCGTGGTTTTGCTGCCTTGGCCGACATCACTGGCTCCGAGGGTTCAGCTTCCGCTTGGGAATTACCGTCTTCGGCTTGCAGTGTTTCGGCGAACACCGGGTTTTTGCCCGAAACGGGCATCCCGACGCGTGCGTGCGGCTATCCGGTCAGCAATTGAGCAAACAGCCCCGGCGGCACGCCTTTGCCGGTCCAGGTGAAGAACTGCGCCTCTGCCTGATGAATGAACATGCCGACGCCATCGATTGTGCGGAATCCAGCAGCATCGGCCGCTGCGAGCATCGGCGTTACGCGCGGCGTGTAGACGGTGTCGAAAAACACCGCGGCCGGCGACACCACGCCCCGCTCCACGATCGCATCGATCGGTAACGAACTGGCATCGGGTGCCGGTCCGCCGGCCATGCCGACGCTCGTGCAATTGATGAACGCATCGGCTGCAAGGTCGGGCAACGCTGCCAACGGCTCGGCAACAACCGTGCCCGCCGTTTTGCCCGCGAGATCGGCCGCCAACCGCTCCGCCTTTGCATGCGTGCGGTTGAAGACAGTCACCGCAGCGCCGGCATCCGCGCACGCGACCGCAGCAGCCCGGCCGACACCTCCGACACCAACAACCGCGACTCTGCGATCCGCGAGGTCGCCGAGCGCATCGACGAGGCAAGAGACGATCGCACTGGCGTCGGTGTTGCTCACCCGCGCATGCGTCGACGTCCCGAGGCCGTCTCGCTGCACAGCGATCGTGTTCGCAGCCCCGATCAGCTCCGCGCCGGCCTCCATCGAAAGGCCCTTGTCTTTGGCGTATCGAACGAGGTGCTCTTTGTGCGGCAGGGTGACGCTGGCGCCCGCGAAATCCAGCCGCGGATGCGTGATGAGCTCATCGAGCGTGGCCTTCAGGCTCTCGTAACTGCCGTCGTCAGCAGCCCCCGTGCCGTACACCGGCAGCGGCACATACACCGCGTCGATGCCGGCCGCCTTGAAGGCTGCGTTGTGCACGAGCGGACTGGCGGAGTGCGCGACCGGCCACCCGACGATGCCGAGCACGCGTGTGTTTTCGTTGATGCTGCGGAAGTTGTAAACGTCGAGCAGCTCGTCGATGGCCGGCTGGCCGGGGGCCGTCGCGTCTTCGTTGCGGAGCGACGCGAACGTCAGAAATGCACCAAACTTTGGAGCGAGGATGCGGCTCATCACGCCGAACTCACCCATGCCGAGCGCAACGGTCGGCCGATCGCGTGCCGCGAGCAGGTCGAACAGCTCGAGATTGTCGCGGATGCTGCGCGCACGGTGCGCGATCTTGATGACCGCCGGCGTCGGCTCTTCGCGCATGGCAAACAGCGTGCGCACAAGATCGGTCGGCCGTGTCTCGAAATCGTGGCTCGATGTGATCAGCCGCGTCGTCACCGGGCGCTGCTGATCGGCGTGCTGCACGCAGAGATGAATCTTCTGGCGGATGTTCGCGCTGCGGCTGTACGCCGCCTGCTCGATATCCATGTAGGCGGGTTGCACGTTCGCCGCAGCGGTTAGCTTTTCAAGGAGCGCGACGCGTTCTGAGTCATCGCCATCGAACTCACCACCCTCGTCCGCGGATCGGCATGTCAGCACAACCGGCAGCGGGCTGTCGGCGATGAGTGCCTGCAATTGCCGAACGAGATAGGCGTCTTGCTCGTCGTCACCCGATGAGCCATCGAAGCACCGGTCGATCCGGAATTCGACGATGTCCGCTCCGCGCTCTTTGGCAGCCCGAGCGTCGGCCAAAGCCTGCTCGGGCGAATCGACGAATATCGGTACACACAGGAGCGTCTCTGCCATCGTTCGATTACCTCTTTGGACTTGCGCTTCGTGCGTTGCCCGTCCGAAGATACGCTGCCGCCATGGCTGCGGCATCACGCCCCGATGACCGATTCATTCCGCTCCGGCGCGAGGATCTCGCCGCGGCCATCGCCGACGACCACACGACCTTCGGCGACTTCGCCAAACGAGCAGCTCCGCTCACCGAGGCTGTGTGCCGAAGCATCGCCCGTGATCTCGATGACATCGAAGTCACGCTCGAGCGTCAGTACGCAGCCTTCGATCCGGATCGCGAGACGATTCAACTCAAACCAGACCCGCAACCGGCTGATGCCGATGAGTTCCTCGCGGGCCTCGAACACCTGCTGGATAAAGCCAACTTCGAGCGGCTGAGCGACCCGCAAGTCGATGAAGCCGTCGCTGCAGCCAACAGCCAAGGCCTCCGCGTCACCGTCGATCCGGATGCCATCGAGTGGGTGCATCTGTACGTGCGGGGCCGGGGCGAGATCATCCGCGAACGCTTCAACTGGCGCAAGCCTCGCACGCCGCGCCGCGTGGTGTTCAAGACCTACAGCCGACTCGTCGTCATCGCACAACTCAAAGACGAACCGGATATCCGGCTCAAGCTGTATCGCGATATTCCGATTGTCGATGTCGAGGCGCTGCTGCCGCATGCTCGCGTGTCGATGAGTCGTCTCGATCAGGTGCAGGTCTTCGGGGCCAGCGCCGGTGCGCTCGGCGGCCTCGGCACGAAGCTCTTCGGTGCTGCGGCCGGCGGTGCGCTGGTCGTCAGCTCGCTGCTCTGGGCAGCGGTCATCGCGTTCGGCGGCCTCGCCTTCCGCAGCTTCATGGGGTGGCATCGCACCAAAAAGAAACGCGACAGCCAACGCACGCAGCACTTGTTCAGTCAGCTCGTCGCATCAAACGCAGCGGTCATCCATCGGCTTGCGTTTTTCGTGCGGCAGGAAGACACAAAAGAGGCGTTGCTTGCGTTGGCGTTCAAGGCGGTGCTGGGCGAGCATGCCACGCCGGCTGCGATCGACGCCGCGGCTGAGGCTTGGCTCCGTCAGCGATTCGGATTGCACGTGAACTTCGACTGCCCGGATGCACTGGCAACCGTCGATCGTTTATCAATCACAGAGTCGCCAGCCGACGAGCCGTCTCCTGCTCGAGCAACGCCTCGATGATCGGACCGAGATCGCCCGCTAGCACACCGGGCGTCTTGAACTTGGTCGCAAGCCGTTGATCCGCGGTGATGCCGTCTTGGTATCGGTACACGCGAATCTTCTCGCTCCGGCCCGCAGCACCAATCTGCCCCTTGCGTTCGGCCGCTCGCTCGGCCTCGGCCTTGTCACGCTCGATCTCGTGCACCCGGGCGGCGAGCAATCGCCGGGCCTTCTCGCGATTCTGCGATTGGCTCTTGGTCTCCTGCATCCGCACCTCGACGCCCGTCGGCTTATGCAACAGATGCACAGCGGTCGCGACCTTGTTGACGTTCTGGCCACCCGGCCCCTGCGCCGTGGTGATGTGCTCCTCAACGTCCTTTGCCCAATCGATTGTCACCTCAACTTCCTCCGGCTCGGCCAGCACCGCCACCGTTGCGGTTGAGGTGTGCACACGCCCCTGCGTCTCCGTGGCCGGCACGCGCTTCACCGAATGCACGCCGGCCTCGAACGCAAGCTCGGACCAAACGCCCTCGCCCGCGATCGACGCAACCGCGTGCCTGATGCCGCCCAGCCCGCCGTCCTCGGTCACGTCCATCAGGTCGAGCTTCCAGCCGCGGCCCGACACGTACTTCTCGTACATTGCGAGCAGGTCCCGCGCCCACAGCCCGGCCTCGTCGCCACCTGTCCCCGCCCGGAGTTCGAGAATGATCGAACCCACGCGGCGGTCGTCCGCATTCACGAGCGCTGCCTTCACCGCCTCGGCCGATTCCACGACGCGGGCTTCGAGCGTTGGTAGCTCTTCCCTGGCCATCTCGACAAGCTCGGCATCGTCTGCGTCCAGCGCCTCAGACAGCTCGGCGATCTCCGCGAGCAGCTCCCGCACAGCCCTATACCCGCCCACCGGCCCTTCCAGCGCTGCCCGCTTGATTGAGATATCGCGCACACGAACGTGATCCGAAGCAACCGTCGGATCCTCAAGCTGCTCGCCGAGTTCGTCATACGCCTCGGCAAGCTCGTCGAGCTTGGCAACGACAGCCTTTGGCAACAGCTCATGCAACGCGGTCGGCATGCCTCACAGTATGACCGGCCCGCGGTCGTTACGATGCCCGGGCGGGGCAATCAGGAGTTGGGTTTGTCCGACGCGATACAAATGCAGCACATCGTCAAGCGCTTCGGCGACAAGGTCGCTGTCGGCGGGCTCGATCTCGTCCTGCCGAGCGGTGCTCTCTACGGCTTCATCGGGCCGAACGGTGCCGGCAAAACGACCACCATCCGCATGATCATGTCGATCATCTTCCCGGACGAGGGCCATCTGAGCGTCCTCGGCAAAAAGTCGGCCACCGAATCCAAGGACCGGATCGGCTACCTGCCCGAAGAGCGCGGCGTGTACAAGAAAATGAAGGTCGCCGGCTTCCTCAAGCACATGGCCAAGCTCAAGGGCCTGCACGCGGGCGCTTCACTCACGCAAAAAGTCAACGACTGGCTCGAACGCGTCGAGCTCGGCGAAGTGGCAGCCAAGAAGTGCGAAGAACTTAGCAAAGGCATGCAACAAAAGGTGCAGTACATCGCCTCGGTCATTCACGAGCCCGAACTGCTGATCCTCGACGAGCCATTCAGCGGCCTCGACCCGGTCAACCAAAGACTCATGCGGGAGCTCTTCCGCGAACAGCACGACCGCGGCACGACCATGATCTTCTCGACGCACGTCATGCAACAGGCCGAGCAATTGTGCGATCACATCGTGATGCTCAACAAGGGCGAGAAGGTGCTCGATGCATCGCTCGATGAAATCCGCGCACAGCACGACCCGCGCACGATCGCTGTCGAACTGCCAACCGGCTCAGCAGATGCCGACCGGCTCCAGCACATATCCGGCGTAAAACACGCCGCGAGTGTCGACAGCCAATTTGAACTCTCGCTGCACGACGACAGCCAGCCGCAGGACGTGATCCGCGAGGTTGTCGCAGCGAT
>JBCCQU010000099.1:0-7605 GCA_039208875.1 Planctomycetota bacterium | reverse complement strand
ATCTTCTGTTGCTGCCGGATGCGCCGGAGGCCTGCGGCATCGGGATGGCGCCAACGACCTCAACGACCTGCACCATGGCACTGGGGGACACGATCGCCGTTGCGATCGGCTGCGCACGATGCAGGCGGTGCGAGCGTCAGACGGAAGGCACGAACAACATCGCCGGTGCCGTTGTTGAACGTGCCGAAACCGACGAGCTGACGTGAATCGTTGATATCACGAGCCTGCTTGAGCGTCCAGACTGCTGCATCACCAGGTGCGAGCAGCGAATTCAGATCGATCATGCCGGTCTCGGCGGTCCAAACGAATGCCCGCCGCTCTCCGTCATCCTCGTACATCCCGACGACATCGCCGTGGCGATTGAGGCCGAACGCTGCGGAGCGATCCGCCGATTCTGCATCGTGCAGCGGTGCAGCAACAGGAGCGGCAAGATTTGATGCGATGAATGCTGTGGGCCCGCCCGGCCCGGCAGCCATGCCCACTGCCCCCGCTACCGGATCAACGCCCGTAACCTGCGACCAGTCCGTACCGGCGACCGCTGCTTGCGTGGCATTGCTCGCGACCGAGCTCCAGGCAACTCCGGTCACCAGTTCCTGACCAGGGTTGATCCAACCACCCGCGACGTTGGCAGCGAGCGAATCGGCACCGCTCGGCGAATCAGCCAAGGGCATGAAGCCCGCTGAGGTCTGCACGAACGCTTGTTTGCGGCGGAAGCCGTCCGGGCCGAGCGTCGTTCCGACCACGACCGCGCTCCCGCCCTCACCCACCGAGACTCCGCTGGCGATCGTGCCCTCGAGGCCCTGCGGCACGCCGATGAATTGCAGGCCCGCTAACGCGGCGTCCCATGCTGCACCAACCGGAATCAGATCCGCATCGCTGAGCTGAGTCGCGCCCACCACAAGTCCGTCAGATATTGCCTCGCCGCGAGCCGGGACATCGAAGGCGATCCTCTCGAGCGTCTCCAGCCCGCCTTGGTCTGTCCAGCGAAACGCTGCAGCGATCGGCCCCGCTCGGAGCGTGCCCGCGACGCTGCCCGATGCGTCGATCGCATACGCGAACACAGCCGGCGCACCGTCGTTTCCGAGATCGACGAGTTCAGCGCGATCGCCGAAGGGCAGTTCTTGTGCGCTCGCTGACAGTCCGCATGCGAGAAGAAGAACGCAGGGTGCCATCACGGTCCGATTCACCACAGCTGCTCCTTGCACTTGCGAACGTCGGTTGTCCTTGAGGTAGATAACACCGGACACTCGCAGATTTTTCGGGCCTTCGTTCGGTCTGACAATATCGGCTTGCTCGCCATGTAAAAACAGCCGCGCCGATCCCTCAGCACGGCTGTGATTATTCGTATCACCGGTTGCCCGGTTGCGACCGATTAGCGGCGACGGCGGCTCGCAGCGAGGCCACCCATCGCGAGCAGTGCGGCTGAGGCCGGCGTCGGGATGAACGAGACGTTCGAGAACGTCGCGGTGTTGGTCTCAAAGCCACCGCCGGGGTACTGGAACTGACCGTAGAAGCCGACGTTGAAGTCCACCGGCTGGCCTTCGTTGTTGCCGTAAGCGAGCGGTCCTGACGTCTCGAGGCCGGCACCGCGATCGATGAAGTACTCAAGCGTGGCCGGGTTGCCACCGACACCCGGGCGATACTCGATGCCCATGGTGATGGTCGTTCCGGGCGTGTAGCCGTTGCCGCCGCCATTGTTGCCGAAGCTGTTGAACGCAGCACCGCCGCCGAAGGAGACGATCTCGCCGGCATCGGAGTTGATGATGAACAGCGTGTCATTGGTGACGTTGCTGTTGATGCGGATGCCGGCTTCCTTGCGCGGGGCGTTGACGGTCACCGCGAGGTTCACGTCTGCCGACAGGCGGAAGGCGCGGTTGGACGGGAACACACGTGCCGAAGCGCCGCCGTCATCCGAAAGCAGGATGTCGTGGCGGTTGGCGCCGCTGTTCCCGGTGAAGAACTGCTCTTCGATCGTGATGTTGGCGCCGTTCACCGCACCGCTCGCGCCGGTGATGCTGAGCGACGAAGCCGAGTTGTCGTTAAAGACCCGCTCGTTCACGAAGAAGCTGTCAACCTGTGCGCTCGCAGCCGACGCTGCAGCGATCAACGAAACGGCGATAAGTCGATTGTTCATTGTCATTCTCCCTCGAATCTCTTCGCGAATGCCCGCTGCACTCGCCCCACGTAGGATAGCTCGTAAACCCTGTATTGCACGGGGATTCCGGCGATCCGTTCGTGGTTTGGCGCACGATTCAAGTGCTCAAAATGATAAATCAATTCAGCAGAGCTAAAACGCCGATGGGCCTCGTGAGTCCGCATATCACGCGGGATAGTCGCTGCTCCGTTTCCGATTCTGCCGCATGCTCTTCTTGAGCAGCAACGCACCCAGAACGGAGAAGGGCACGCCCGCGCCGCCGATGATAATCCACCGCAGCATGGCGTTCCGCACTGCTTTGGGTTCGTCCAGCGGGCTCTGGCCGCCGGCGTCGTTCATCGGGTCGGACAACGCGCTGCCGTACAGGTCGACGACCTCTAGCAACGCGCCGCCAAAGCCGACCACGATCACCGCGCCTCCGATGATCGACAACAGGATGCCGAGCGTCAGCTTCATGGATTAGTCATCCGCGAAGGCTTCGTCGAAGACCAATTGCATGTGCTGCCAAGATCGGCGGTCAGCGTCCTCGTCGTAGCCCGCACCGGGGATGCCGTAGTCGTCAGCCGCGACATTCGTGAAGCTGTGCACTGCGCCCGCATACGCGATGAACTGGTAATCGACGCCCGCTGATTCCATCTCGGCCTTGAACGCGTCGACCTGCTCATCGGGCACAAACGGATCGACCGCCCCGTGACATACCAGCACGCTCGCGTCGATGTCACCGGCATCAGCCGGCATCTCGGTCGCGAGGTTGCCATGGAAGCTCACAACAGCTTGGACATCGGCGCCGCTCCGCGCGAGTTCGAGTGCAACTGTGCCGCCGAGGCAATAGCCCATCGCACCGAGCTTGCCGTCCGCGACCAGTTCATGCGCACGAAGCACGTCAAGCGCTGCAGCAGCCCGGCCTCGCATGACTTCCAGATCGCTGTAGAGCTCGCCCGCGAGTGCTTGCGCACCCGGCACGTCGTCGGCTGTCCGCGGCTCCCCGTCTTCACCGACGCCGTACATGTCCGCAGCCAGCGCAACGTATCCCAGCTCTGCGAGCATCTCGGCCCGCTGCTCGCTGTAGTCGTTCCTGCCCCACCACTCGCTGAACACCGCGATGCCCGGCTTGGGATCGCCAGCAGACACAAGCTCGTCGTCGTACACGAGCACGCCCTTCATCACGACGCCGTCGTGCGCGTACTCGACTTCTGTCCGCACGATCTCCGCCGCGGCCAGCGTGTTCGCAGCAGCAATCACCATCGCGATCATTCGCATCGCTAGCCCTCCCTCACTGTCCGTCGTTCGATGCGCTTCTCGCTCGTCGTGCGCACGACGCGGTCGACAAAGCTTCCGGACGTATCGATGTTGTCCGCATCCAGCTCGCCGAGCGCGACCATTTCGTCGACCTCAGCAATGACGAATCCCGCTGCGGTCGCCATCATCGGGTTGAAATTGCGAGCGGTCATGCGGTAGGTCAGATTGCCGAACGGATCGGCCTTGTGCGCCTTGACCAACGCAAGATCCGCGAACAGCCCGGTCTCCATGACGTACTCGCGGTCACGCGTGTGCGCGATTTTGTTGGGCGGCGTGAACGTCCGCGTCTCCTTGCCCTCAGCGACGAGCGTGCCGACACCCGTTGGCGTGTAGAACGCGGGAATGCCTGCGCCGCCGGCGCGTATGCGCTCCGCGAGCGTGCCCTGCGGATTGAACTCAACCTCGAGCTCGCCATCAATGAACTGCTTCTCGAAGATGCCGTTCTCGCCGACGTAACTCGACACCATCTTCTTGATCTGTCGCGTCTGCAGCAACAGTCCGAGGCCGAAGTCATCGACGCCGGCGTTGTTCGAGATGCACGTCAGTTCCTTGACGCCGGAGTCTCGCAGGGCCGCGATGAGATGCTCGGGAATGCCGCACAGCCCGAAGCCGCCGACCATGATCGTGCATCCGTCGTAGATCACGCCGCGATCTTTGAGATCGGCAAAGGTCGCAGCCGCGGTCTCGAACACTTTCTCAGCCATTGGTGTCACCTTCCGTCGCGTCGATCTTCGAACTGATCGATCGCTTCCTGCTGCCGCGCCTCGACCTGATCGGCCACGTTTTCCGCAGCGTCGATCGGTCCGCGCGGGTTCGGCACGCGTTGGTCGCAGCCCGCCAAAGCCACTGCCACGCCAATGCACGCGAGACCAGACCACACCGACACAACGCTTTGCTTCCGCATCCGCACTTCCCTCCCTCAGCCGCCGAACAGCGGCTCGGTGGCCCGCGTGTTGGTCGGTGCCCGCTCCAGGTCTTCGAGCTCGGCCCGCAACTGATCGATCGACTCAATATTGAGGTGCTCGGCAGCGAAGCGGATATACGCGACTTTGTTCACGTCCCGAAGCCTCGCCAACACCCGCTGCCCGACCTCGGTGCTCGGCACTTCCTTGTCGTACTCGCGGCTCAGCTCCTCCTCGATCTCCGACACCAGCGACTCCTTGGCGTCCTCCGGGATCGGCAGCTTGCCGCACGCAGCCTGGATCGACCGCATGATTTTCTCGGGCGCGAACGGGTCGCGTCGGCCGTCGCGTTTCACGATGACGAGGCGGTTGGGCTGATCGATCCGCTCGTACGTCGTAAACCGCTTACCACAGCTCAGGCACTCGCGGCGGCGGCGAACAACGCGTCCGCCATCGCTCGATCGGCTATCGATCACCTTGTCGTCGTTGGCTTGGCAATAAGGGCAGATCATCCGCGTCGACGCTCCGGAGCTTCGCAGCCATGTTGCCGCGACCGAGCCCGGCCGTCAAACCGATGCCCTGCGCTCACCTTCAGCGTGCGGCGCGGCCACCCCCGGAACCGGGTGCAGCCTGCGGGAAACGCCTCGCCGACTTCACTCTGAGCGGCGTGTCGCACGTCGCCGCCGCCGCTAACCTTCGCCCATGCCAGCGATCACCCTGCCAGACGGCTCACGCCGCGACTACGACCACTCCATCACCGCGCTCGATGTCGCCCGCGATATCGGCGAGCGCCTCGCCAAGGCTGCGGTCGGCTGCAAGGTCGATGGCGAGCTGGCCGACCTTTCCACGACGCTCGATCGCGATTGCGAGCTGGCCATTATCACGGAGAAGACGCGCGACAAGGCCCACGATCCCGACGCGCTCTATCTCTGCCGACACTCCGCCGCCCACGTCATGGCTGAAGCGATCCAGCGCATCGTGCCCGGAGCCCAGTTGGTCTACGGCCCGCCGCTCGACACCGGCTTCTACTACGACATCGCCTTCCCCGAAGACCGCCCGCTCCGCGAGGGCGACTTTGAAGCCGTCGAGGCCGAGATGGCCAAGATCATCGCTGAGGATCGGCCGTTCACGCGCTACGAGCAGTCGGCAGCCGAGGGCCTCGCCAAGCTCAAGAGCGAGGGCAGCAAATACAAGATCGACAACGCTGAGCGTGCACTACGCGCTGCTGGTGGCCCGGCTCGCCGAGCCGGGAGTGATGGAACCACTGACGACCTCGGTTCGGCGAACCGAGCCACCCCGGAAGTCAAGCTCTCCTTCTACGCCACCGGCACACCCGGCCAAGACTGGGAAGACCTGTGCCGCGGGCCACACGTACCAAGCACCGGTCGCATCGGCGCGATCAAGGTCATGTCGCTCGCCTCCAGCTATTGGCACGGAGATGAAAACTCCGACCGGCTCACCCGCGTCTACGGCACCGCATTCTTCAACAAGAAAGACCTCAACAAACACCTCGAGCAACTCGAGGAAGCCAAGAAGCGCGACCATCGCGTCGTCGGCAAGCAGTTGCGCCTGTTCCACATCGATGAATCAGTCGGCCAGGGTCTGATCTTGTGGACGCCCGCCGGCGCAGCCGTCCGCAACGAGCTGCAGAGCTTCATCTCCGAGGAGCTGCGCAAGCAGGGCTACCACGAGGTCTTCACGCCGCACATCGGCAAGCTTGACCTCTACAAAACCTCCGGCCACTTCCCCTACTACCAAGACAGCCAGTTCCCGCCGCTGGTCGAGCGCGACACCATGAAGCTGCTCGTCGAAGAAGGCTGCTCATGCGGCGAGTTGTCGAACCGCATGGCTGCGGGCGACATCGATGGCTTCATGCTCAAGCCGATGAACTGCCCGCACCACATCAAGATCTTCGACTCCGCCCCCCACTCCTACCGCGACCTGCCCGTCCGCCTGGCGGAGTTCGGCACCGTTTATCGCTGGGAGCAATCCGGCGAGCTCAACGGCATGACGCGGGTCCGCGGCTTCACGCAGGACGACGCGCATCTGTTCTGCACGCCCGACCAACTCGCCGACGAACTGCAAGGCTGCCTGTCGCTCGTCAAGATCATCTTCGATACGCTCGGCATGCACGACTACCGCGTACGCGTCGGCCTACGCGACCCCGACTCCAGCAAGTACACCGGCGACCCGGCCAATTGGGACAAAGCCGAGCAAGCCTGTCGCGATGCCGCGGCCACGCTCGGCGTGACTTACACCGAAGAGCCCGGCGAGGCTGCGTTCTACGGCCCCAAGATCGACTTCGTTATCAAGGACGTCATCGGCCGCGAATGGCAGCTCGGCACCGTGCAGGTCGACTACAACCTGCCGGAACGCTTCGACCTGTCGTACACCGGACCCGACAACAAGCCGCACCGCCCAATCATGATCCACCGCGCGCCGTTCGGCTCGATGGAACGCTTCGTCGGACTGCTCATCGAGCACTTCGCCGGTGCCTTCCCAGCTTGGCTCGCGCCCGAGCAGGTCCGCGTGCTGCCCATCAGCGAGAAGAGCAACGACTACGCCGAGCGCATCCTCAGCCAACTCCGCGACGCCGGCGTCCGGGCGACGGCCGACCACGGCAACGAGCGCGTGCAAGCCAAGATCAAAGCCGGCGCTGCTTTGAAGATCCCGTACCTGCTCGTTGTCGGGCCGCGCGACGCCGAGAGCAATAGCGTCTCGGTCCGCAAGTTCGGCGTCGAGAAAGACCTCGGCGCAATGCCCGCTGACGACTTCGTCGCAGCCATCACCGAAGAAGTCAAAACCCGCGGCGCGACAGCCGTGAGCGTGGGCTAAGCCTCACGCGCAGAGCAGAAGCACTCAACAACCGAGTCCGAAGCTGTTTCCGAATTTCTTTCGCGTCAAGCAGACGCTCTGGTAATTTAGGCAAATGCGGGACGTACTCGGCGAGGTGCTTGGCTACATCGCTGAGGATTGGCCGATCGTAGTTGTCGCATATCTGGCTCTCGCAGTTGCCGTTGCCATATCAACGATCATCTCGCGGCTCCGGCGGAATGGCACCTCCGACGCGGCAGCATCGACACCTGCGAAATTCGTGGTGCCAGACAAGCTCTGGTATCTGCAAGCCGCTGCTTGGACGTTGTGCGTACTCGTCGCATTTACCCTTTTCGCAGCGGGCATCCACAAACTCGACGGCACCGATATCGAAACATGGTTCAAGCTCGCTGCAGCGGTGACCTTGTTCGGTAT
>JBCCQU010000098.1:0-7664 GCA_039208875.1 Planctomycetota bacterium | reverse complement strand
CCGGAATCGGCATCCCGGAGGAAAAGATCGAGCATGTGTTCGGCGAGTTCAATCAGGTCGAGGATGAGCGCAACCGCAAGTTCGAGGGCACCGGCCTCGGTCTGGCAATCACCAAGCAACTGCTCGAACGCGTCCGTGGCGAACTCGCCGAGACCTAGCTGTTCGCGTCGCTCACTTGCAAGCAAAGGCGTACCACGTGCCGCCTACACCGAAGCAAATCGCTGAACTTGCCGACATCTTCAGCAGGTGTCGGTACGATCCCGACGCCACCGTGGCGTACGACATGCTGAGCGGCGGGCCCCACTGGACAGATGAGCACGCTCCGAGCGACGCATCATTCGAGCGCTGGACCCTTATTCGCTTCCTTTGGAACCACCGCGGTGCGCTGATCATCGGTGCTCCTAGCAAGCACGAAGAGCTTTGGAATGCCGGGCTGCAAGCGTTTCCAACGTGGCCGGGCTTCCGCCCGGAACGCAGCACACCCGAGGGCCTCGACAACGATAAAATCCTGAAGCGCCTTAAGGGTGATTACAGGAGATCAAGGCGATGAGTGCCAGAAGATAAACCTTCGCGCTCTCCGCGACTGCCTCCGCGTCTCCGCGTTGTTCTAATCTTCAGGCATGCCGGCCGAGCCGCTCAACATCCCCGTTATCGCTGGCCCGACAGCGGGCGGCAAGACCGAGCTGGCCATCGCAATCGCCGAGCGGCTCGATGGCAAAGCCGAGGCGATCTCCGCCGATGCCTACGCGATCTACCGCCGCCTCGATATCGGCACCGCCAAGCCGAGCCTTGCTGAGCGCGCGCACCTGCCCCACCGCCTCGTCGATGTTGTCGAGCCGACCGATGCGTTCACCGTGCACGATTGGCTGAACGCAGCTAACGCCGCCGTCACCGATATCCGTGCGCACAACCGCCTGCCCATTGTCGTCGGCGGCACGCACCTGTACATCAAGGCATTCCTCGAAGGCCTGTTCGAAGGCCCCGGCGTCGACGAAGCACTCCGCGCCGACCTTTTCGCGCTCGATCCCGCCGAGCGACGCGCCGAGCTTGAGCGAGTCGATCCCGAAGCTGCAGCTCGCATCCACGCCAACGACATCCGTCGAACTGTGCGCGCGCTGGAGGTCTACCGGCTCACCGGCACGACCATCACCGCGCACCAACAGCAATGGGACAAGGACGCGACGCGACGCACCGATGCCACGCTGGTGATCCTCGATTGGCCGACCGACGAGATCAATCGCCGCATCAATGCGCGCGTGAAGGCCATGTTCGAGCGCGGCCTCGTGGACGAGGTGCGCGCGCTGTGGCAGACCGACCAGCTCGGCACGCAGGCCATCGAAGCGCTCGGCTACAAGCAGCTCGTGGCTGTGTTCCGGGCTGAGCAGTCCGGCAAGCTGACGCAACGCAAGCTCGACGCCGCGCTCGCTGAAGCGCAGGAGCGCATCAAAATCGAGACCCGCCGCTTCGCCAAGAATCAGCGGACGTGGCTCCGCCGCCTCGCCCCCGGCGCCACGGTGCTCCGCCCGGCCGAGACGCCGATCGGCGAGATGGCCGACGCTGTGCTGCAAGCCGCCCGCAACGCGCAGGCGTGACAGCGGTACCGCCCTACTGTCATTCTTGACGCCGCGGTGCGCGGCACGCGGACTTTCCTCCGAGCTTCCGCTCGGACCCGATCGAGCCGATGGAACCAACTGTGCGATCACCGGCCTTGGCTGCCATCTCATCCGTCTTGCTCGGCTTGCCCTTCGGCAGTGCGTGCGCACAGCCGGATGTCGTCACCCCGCCGTGGGATGCCGGGCTGGTTGAGTCGCCGGGCGAGGCCGACCTCGTCGCGCACGACGCCGCCATCGATGTGTGGTCCGCCCATCTTGCCAACGGCATCGTCGTCCACCACCGCCACATGCCCGGCACCGGCATTGTCGCGATCCGTGCGCTCGTCAACGGCGGCGCACTCCTCGAACAACCAGAGCAACGCGGACTCACCGAGGCCGCGGTCGGCACGGCCTGGGCCAATTACCGCAGCCCGCGGCTGACGCCCGAACATCTCGCCGGCCTGACCGTCCGCAGCGACGCGCGTGTCGACGGCGCCAAGCTCTATGTTGATGCCGAGCCCGACCGATTCCAAGCCGCGGTCGCTGCGACGTGGGCGCTGCTCGAATCGCCGCGTGTCGAGCGTGCCGATCTCGCTCAATGGCGACAAGCTGCGCTGGCTGCGCGCACAACGCCCGAGGCGACGTTCCGACTCCTTGCCGACTCGGCCATCCTCGGCAACGGCCAGCTCGCGGCTCGCGCCGGGCTGGCGTCGGTGAATCAGCTCGCAGCGGCCGAGCCCGACCAAGCACAGGCATGGCTTCGGCACCTCACGCACACCGAGCCGATCGAGATCGGCATCGCCGGCGACATCGAGCCGCACGAAGCGCTCGAGACCGCTGCGGCGTGGTTCGGCACCCTGCCCGATCGCCCGCGTCCGCACGCCGGACGGCATGCAGAGCTGCGCATGGGCGAGCCGCCGGCATCGGAGGCCCGCGGCCATGCGCGCACGCCGAACGGCGACTCGATCGTGATGCTCGCGTTCTTCGGGCCGGACCTCGACCAGCTCGATGACTTCCGCGCCATGCGGCTGGCGACGCGCATTGTCGATCAGCGGGCGGCGCTCGATCTGGCTGAGGTCGGCATCACGCCCCAAGCCATGCGCATGACGGTGTCGCCCGGGCTGTCGCTGCCGGGCCGCGGCATGGCATGGGCGCATGCGCAGCTTCCGGGCGACCAAGCCGGCCGGGCCGCGCGCATCATCGATGCAGCCTTCCGCGAGCTGGCGACCGAAGGCCCGACGCAGCCGGAGATCGATCGGGCCGCCGCGCAGACCATCGCCGATTTGGAATCGCGGCTGGCAGAGCCCCGCTTCTGGGCCGAGGTGCTCGCGCAGCGGGAGACGTACGCGATGCCGATGCCACCGATGGACGAGATCCGGCAGGCGTACCGCTCGATTACGCCGGTCGAGCTACGCGATCGCGTCGCGAAGTACATCACGAATGATCGCCGCGTGATTGTGTTGCTGGAAGCGGCGGAGGCTGCCGAAGCGCGTGCCATCCGCCAACTACGCATCCAGATCGAGCAGCGCGTGAAGATGGATGAACCCGCTGAAGTAGGCCCGCCCGACTAAAGCGACAGGGCCGATCGCCGGCTCTACTCGAGAGCCGCAGCACCCGAGATGATCTCGGTCAGCTCGGTCGTGATCTGGGCCTGGCGTGCGCGGTTGAACACGCGCGTCAGATCCTTGCTCATCTTGCCGGCGTTATCCGTCGCGGCCTTCATGGCCACCATGCGCGCCACGTGCTCGGACACCACCGCATCGGAGAAGCACTGGAACAGCGTGGCCTTGACGGCAGCCGGGACCAGTTGGCCGAGCAGCTCGGGGGCCGACGGACTGAACTCGTAGTCGAGCGTCGCCGACTCGTCGGCCTCGCCCTCGGGCCGCGGGAACGGCAGCAGCTGCATGACCTCCGGCACCTGCTTGCCGGCAGAGATGTATTTCATGTAGATCACGCTGACCTTGCTCAGCTCGCCCGAGACAAAGCCGTCGATGTAGCTCTGGGCCAGCCGCTCGACATCCTCGTACGCCGGCTTGTCGCCGAACTGCGTGTGATGCGTTGTGACCGGGACCTTGTTGAACTTGAGGAAGGCAACGCCCTTCTTGCCGACGAGCTCGGTCCGGCCTTCGTCAGCCAAGCCGTGGTCGCGGATGTGCTTCATCGCGGTCCGCAGCACCGAGCCGTTGTAAGGCCCGCACAGGCCGCGATCGCTCGTCAGCACCAGTGTCAGCTCGTTGCCCGTGCTCTGCTCGGCTGACGAATCGCTCGCTGCGAGCAACGGGTGATCGACGCCCGCTGCAGCCAGCTCGGCCACCAGGCCGAAGATCGAATCGGCATAGGGTCGGCCCGCGACCGCTGCCTGCTGAGCAGCACTGAACTTGGCGGTTGCGATCATCTGCATCGTGCGGGTGATCCGCTTGATGTTGCCGACCGCCTTGATGCGCTTCTTGATTTCGCGGGTCTTGGCCATGGGCGAGCATCGTAGCCCCGCGCCCCACCGCCGACGACGCCGCTACTCCCCAAGCGTCAGGCCGTCGTAGCCCAGCTTCATGCCGTCCGGCAGCTCGGCCTCGGTCTCGGCGTGCCCCAGATCGTGGGCCATGTGGATGAACAGCGTCTGCTGAGCCTCGACCCGGTGAGCCACTCCGACCGCCTGCCCCAGCGTGAAGTGCGTGGGGTGGTTGCGATGCCGGAGCGCATCGAGACAGAGCGTGCCGAGCCCGTTCAGATCCGCCCACGTCTCGGGCGGCACAGCCGAGCAGTCCGTGCACCATGCGAGAGGCCACCAAGGCGGCGCGTTATTCGATGGGGGCGGGGACGTCTCGTCCCCGGCAGCCGCATTTGCAGCGCCTCCTCCCGGGCGGCCAGAGGCCACCCCTCCAACCTCGCGAGTTGCACCCTTACGAGCCGGGAGCGCGAGCGACCGGTCCGACCCGCCCGGCACCGGCTCGATCCGATACCCCAGAATCGGCAGCCGACCGTGCAACAACCGAATCGGCGTGAACCGCACCCCGAACAAATCCAACGGCCGACCCGGCTCGATCTCGTGCGCAATCAGCGTCGCGACGAACGACGGCTGCACGTTCGACTTCTGATCGAACACGTGCTTGTAGACCCGCCGCAGCGAATCGAGCACCGGGCGCTCGGCGTAGATATCGATCGGCTGCTTCATGATCGCGTTGAAGCGGCGGACCTCGTCGAGACCGAACGTGTGATCGACATGGTTGTGCGTAAACACAATCGCATCGAGGCGGTCGACGCCCTCGCGGAGCAACTGTTGCCGAAGATCGGGGCTCGCGTCGATCAGCACCACGCGCGGCTGACCAGTGGCATCGGTGAATCGCACCATCGCGCTGCAGCGCAGCCGTGTGTCACGCGGATCGTCTGACCTGCACACATCGCACGTGCAGCCCAGGCACGGGATGCCCGCCGAGGTGCCGGTGCCGAGAAAGGTAAAGCGCACAGATCGAGACTATCGCGGCCGAGCGACACGCGGCGCGCGCAGTGTTCGTGCGTAGCGAGGTTCAACACCAATACCGCAACAGCAGAGCCGTAGCGTGAGGCAAAGGGGGCACGGCATGAAGTATCTCGGTGTTGCGTGCGCACTCGCGGCCATGAGCGGCTGCGCGATCAGCGAATCCGATCGTGCCCGGCAATCGGCATATTGGGCGGGCAGGCCGGCGCGGTGGGTCTCGGCCAGCGTCATGACGACAGAAGCCACGCCGGATGCGCACAAACTCTGGCTCGATGCGCTCGATGCCGACGCGAGCGATGCTGCGCGCGCCCGCGACCGATTCGTCACGGTGTCGATGGCCCGCATAGACGCTGAGTATCACCGATTCGTCGATTGGTTCAGCTCGTCGCGCAAGGTCGCGTCGAGTGCTGCCGACATCACCTCGGTCGGGCTCGCGACGGCTGCCACGCTCGCGCCGCCGCCGGGCACGAAGTCGCTGCTGGCTGCGCTCTCGGGCAACATCACCGCAGCCCGCGCAAGCGTCCGCGAACAGTTCTTCTACGAGCAGACGGTGCCGGTGCTCGTCGATCACATGGCGCTGCAGCGTGCGCACGCGCGGGAACGTCTGCTGGCCGGCGCAGGCAAGCCGATCGACGAGTATCCGCTGGCTCGCGCGATGGCCGACCTCGATGACTACTACGCTGCCGGCTCGTTCGACGGTGCGCTGCGCGCGATCCGCAGGTCGGCGGTGCCCGATCGCTAGCCGACGGTGATCGACGCGCCGGGCTCGATGAGCTTGACCTCGGCCTTCTTTGGCTTGAACTCGCTGATGTCGACTTCGATCGGCGGCCAGGTGTTGAAGTGGCACGGGATGGCCACCGGCGCTCCGACAAAGTCCGCAGCCAGCGATGCGTGCTCTGGTCCCATCGTGAAGCGATCGCCGGCGGGCAGGATCGCGACGTCGGGCTTGTACAGCTCGCCGATGAGCTTCATGTCACTAAACAACGCGGTGTCGCCGGCGTGGTAGACGGTCACGCCGCCGAGCCGAACGACGACGCCGCAGCACGGGCCGAGGTAGGTGCCCTCATAGCTGGATGAGTGGAACGCCTGGGTGTAGGCGGCGAAGCCGTCGGTACCGGCCAGCGCGACCTTGCCGCCGGGCTGCGTCGGCTCGAGCTTGCTGAGGCTGTGCGCTTCGCCGAGGTAGTTGCAAAGCTCGAACGGCGCGTGCACCACGCAGTCTGTGCGCTGGGCGATGGCGGCGGTATCGCCGAGGTGGTCGGCATGGCCGTGCGTCAGCACCACGTGCGTCGCGGGGATGTCATCAGCCCGAAGGCCGGCTGTGTGCGGCGCCGCCGGATTGCCCGACAGAAACGGATCGATCAGGACGTGCGCATCGCCGGCGCTCAGCTTGAAGGCCGAGTGCCCGAGGAAGATGAGTTCGAGTGGCATGACCGCAGCGTACCGCGCTCAGCCGACGCGCTCGCCTTTCAGCTCGCGGCTCATCAGCGTCTGGATCGCCGCGATCGGATCCTGACCCTCGAACAGCACGCGGTGCACAGCCTCGGCGATCGGCATCTCGACATCGTGCTTGCGGGCCAGGCCCAGCACGCCGCGGCAGGTCTCGACGCCCTCGACGACGAATGGCGAGCCGGCGAGATAGGCATCGAGCTTCTCGCCGCGCCCGAGCGCCTCGCCGCAGCTGCGGTTGCGGCCTTCGGGGCTGAAGCAGGTGGTCGCGAGATCGCCGACGCCGGCGATGCCGAAGAATGTCTCGGGCTGTGCGCCCATCGCCGACCCAAGCCGGACGATCTCAGCCAATCCTCGCGCGAGCAATGCGCTCTTGGCGTTGTTGCCGGCTTGCAGGCCGTCGAGGATGCCCGCCGCGATGGCGACCACGTTTTTGATTGCTCCGGCCAGCTCGACGCCGAGCGTGTCGGGATTGGTGTAGACCCGGAGCCAACTGGTGCTGAACAACTGCTGCACCTGCGTTGCCAAAGGCTCGTCGTCGCTGGCTGCGATCATGGTCGCGGGCAGGCAGCGGGCCAGCTCGGTCGCGATGGTCGGGCCGCTCAGCGTGCACAGCGAGCGATGGGGGCTGTCGCCCAGCACGTCGGCGACGATCTGCGTGGGCCGGAGCAGCGAGCCGGTTTCGATGCCCTTGGCGACCGAAACCACCGCGGCATCGTCGGGCACGTGCGGCTTGATGCGGGTCCAGGCCTCGCGCATGACTTGCGCGGGCACAGCCGAGATGATGACGTCGGCATCGGCCAAGGCATCGCCATCGCGTGGCCGAACCACCACCGAGTCGGGCAGCTCGAAGCCCTCGAGCCGCTCGGATCGGCGTGTTTGGGCCAGGGCACCGGCCTCGTCGAGATCGTGGCCCCAAATCCGGATATCAAGCTCTTCTGCGTCGCCGTCGCGCATCCGCTCCGCCAGGATCGAAGCCGACACCAGACCCATTTGTCCGAGACCGAGCACGCAGACGGTGCGAACCGGCGGGCGGCCGGCTTCGAGAGCTGAGGAACCTGATGGATCGGGCCTCTGTCTCTCTCTGTCTCTCTCTGTCTCTCTCTGTCTCTCTCTGTCTCTCTCTGTCTCTCTCTGTCTCTCTCTGT
>JBCCQU010000097.1:0-7728 GCA_039208875.1 Planctomycetota bacterium | reverse complement strand
CCGAACTGCCGCGATTCGCCGTGTCGCCGATATTCTAGAGGAAGTGCTTTGCGTAGTTGAGTGTGTACCGCGACGTTTTGGAAACCTTGCAACATCGGCGGAAATTGACGATGTTATAATTGCGTCTCCGGGGTCGACCCTATACAGCCGTGAGCGGAGTCGACTTATTTCAGATATTCAGTTCCGCGTACTTGTCGAATCGGAAAGTGTCGAGTTGTACATCCAAAACTACAAACGTGACATTCACGCAAAGTTCGAAGTGGATTATGTTGCGAATCCGGCACCGCATGCTTTCTGCCTCGGACGACTAGGGCCGTACTGGCCGCACGAAGAAGTCACACATTCGATCATAACTGAGGCATAATCACACGGTCATCACCCGCACGAAGCGAGGCAACGCAATGAAGATCACACGGAAGTTCACCAAGGAAGGTCAGGATCCGTTCGCGAGCGTCGAGTGGACGACGCGGTCATCGAAGATCTCCAACCCGGATGGGTCGGTGGTGTTCGAGATGTCGGATGCTGAGGTGCCGGCCACGTGGAGCCAGCTTGCGACCGACATCATGGTCAGCAAGTATTTCCGCAAGGCGGGTGTGCCGGAAGATGGCGGGCCGAATGGCTTGCCGATTCCTGGCTATGAGGCTGGTGGCAAGGTCAATGGTGGCCCGGCTCGCCGAGCCGGGGAGGCTGATGGGGAACACGGTTCGGCGAACCGTGCCACCAATAGTGAAGATCAACACGGTTCGGCGAACCGTGCCACCACTGACCACTCAGTCGCCACTGGGCCGGAGCGGTCGGCGCGGCAAGTGATCCATCGCCTGGCTGGCTGCTGGCGGCACTGGGGCGAGACGCACAACTACTTCGACACGCCGGCTGATGCGCAGGCTTTCTATGACGAGCTGGTGTACATGATGGTGCACCAGATGTGCGCACCGAACAGCCCGCAGTGGTTCAACACCGGGCTGAACTGGGCGTACGGCATCAACGGCCCAGCGCAGGGCCACTGGGTGGCTGACCCCGAGAGCGGCGAGGTGAAGCTGGCGGACGATGCGTACTCGCACCCCCAGCCGCACGCGTGCTTTATCCAGTCGATCGATGACGACCTCGTGAACGAGGGCGGCATCATGGACCTGTGGACCCGCGAGGCCCGCCTCTTCAAGTACGGCTCGGGCACGGGCACCAACTTCAGCAACCTGCGGGCGGAGGGCGAGCAGCTCTCCGGCGGCGGCAAGAGCTCGGGGCTGATGAGCTGGCTGAAGATCGGCGACCGGGCGGCGGCTGCGATCAAGAGCGGCGGCACGACTCGCCGGGCAGCTAAGATGGTCTGCCTCGATATGGACCACCCGGACATCAAGGACTTCGTGAACTGGAAGGTGCGCGAAGAGATCAAGGTCGCAGCTTTGGTCGAGGGGCTGAAGGCTGTGGCTGGTGAACGGGCCAGCATCAAGGATCCGGAGACCGTCGGCGAGACTGCGGCCCGTCTCGGACTCAAGCTCGATTACGACTTCAACGGCGAGGCATATCAGACCGTTAGCGGTCAGAACTCGAACAACTCGGTGCGCATCCCCGATTCGTTCTTCGATGCCATCGATGCGGACAGCGAGTGGACCACCACCAACCGCACCAACGGCGAAGTGGCGACGACGTTCCCGGCCCGCGAGCTATGGGAAGACATCGGCTATGCCGCCTGGCGTTGTGCCGATCCGGGCGTGCAGTTTGATACCACGATCAATGCGTGGCACACCTGCCCCACTGCCGGTCGGATCAACGCATCGAACCCGTGCAGCGAGTACATGTTCCTCGACAACACGGCGTGCAACCTGGCGTCGCTCAACGTGCTGAAGTTCTACGACCGCGAGACGCGGAGCTTCGACGTCGAGCGGTACGAGCACGGCGTCGATATCTGGACGATCGTGCTGGAGGTGAGCGTGCTGATGGCGGCGTTCCCCAGCAAGCAGATCGCGGAGCGCAGCTGGAAGTATCGCACGCTGGGCCTCGGCTATGCCAACCTCGGCGCGATGCTGATGCAGGCCGGCGTGCCGTATGACTCTGAGGAAGGCCGGGCTGTGTGCGGCATGCTGTCGTCGATCATGACGGGGCGGTCGTATCGGCAGTCGGCGTTGCTCGCCAAGGAGCACGGTGCCTTCGATGGCTACGGCGACAACACGCAGCACATGCTGCGGGTAGTCCGCAACCACAGGCGTGCAGCGCACGGCGTGGCGCGTGACGCACGCGAGTGGGAAGAGCTGCGGATCCGTCCGGTGCCGATCGATCACAAGCTAGCCGGGTCGGGCGCGGTGCCGGTTGCCAATGCCGGCGATCTGCTGAAGCGTGCGACGGTGGCTTGGGACGATGCGCTCGAGTTCGGCTTGCAGCACGGCTATCGCAACGCTCAGACGACGGTGATCGCGCCGACGGGCACCATCGGCCTGCTGATGGATTGCGACACCACAGGCGTGGAGCCGGACTTCGCGCTGGTGAAGTTCAAGAAGCTGGCGGGCGGCGGCTACTTCAAGATCGCCAACGCATCGGTGAAGCCGGCGCTCACGGCGCTTGGATATTCGGCGGAGCAGACCGCGGACATTCTGCGGTACCTGCTCGGCACGCTCGATCTGGATGTGCCGATGCCGGACGGCGTTGTTGATGGCGGGCCGGGCGTGACGCTCGCGTCGTGGCTCAAGAACAAGGGCCTGAGCGAGACCGATCTCAAGGCTGTCGTCGAGCAACTGCCGGGCGTGTTCGAGTTGAAGTTTGCGTTCGGTGCGTGGTCGTTGAGCGACTCGGCACTCGAGCGAATCGGTGTTGATCCGGCCGAGGCCAAAGCTGACTTCTCGTTCAATGCACTCACGGAACTCGGGCTGACCGACAAGCAGGTGTCAGCTCTGAACCGCCTGGTGTGTGGCACGCAGACTGTCGAGGGTGCGCCGCATCTGAAGGACGAGCATCTCGCAGTGTTCGATTGTGCGAACACGTGCGGCGAGATCGGCGAGCGGTTCATCGCGGCTGAGGGTCACATCCGGATGATGGCTGCGGCCCAGCCGTTCATCTCAGGTGCGATCAGCAAGACGATCAACCTGCCGAATGACGCGAGCGTGGAGGACATCACGTCGAGCTATCGCCAGAGCTGGGAGCTCGGCATCAAGGCCAATGCGTTGTACCGCGATGGCTGCAAGCTGAGCCAGCCGCTGTCGACGAAGAGCGACGCGAGCGAAGAGGTCGAGATCGACGAATCGCCCGAGGAGGCTGGCGACGTGCTGGCCGAAGTCGAGGCGTCGGTCGGTGATCTTGCGGAAGCTGTGGCCGGGGCGGATGTCGCGGCTGCGGAGCGCGAGGTCGTGAAGATCGTGCATCGTCCGATGCGTCGGCGTTTGCCGGATACGCGGAAGTCGTTCACGCACAAGTTCAACGTCGCGGGCCACGAGGGCTATCTGACGGTTGGGCTGTATGAGGACGGCATGCCGGGTGAGTTGTTCATCACGATGGCCAAGGAAGGCTCGACCATCGGCGGTCTGATGGATTCGCTCGGTACCGCGACCAGCGTGGCATTGCAGTACGGCGTGCCGGTGCAGAGCCTGGTGAACAAGTTCACACATCAGCGATTCGAGCCGGCCGGCATGACGCACAACCGCGACATTCCGTTCGCCAAGAGCCTTGTGGATTACATCTTCCGTTGGATGGGGATGCAGTTCATCGAGGGCTATCGCGAGGCCAACGCGCCGCAGCGGAGCGGGACAGAAACCGCCAAGCCTGCAGTACCCGTTGCTGATCGAGCTGTTGATCGCGAGAGCACCAAGGAGGATTCGACTTGGAGCACCAAGGAGAACTTGTCCAAGGTCGATCAAGATTCGCCGGCCGGGCTTGCGAGCGGCGACGGCACCGCGATGTCGCCGGCCTCGACGCTCTCGGTCGCCCTCGAGAGTGCGAACGAAGCGCCGCCTTGCGATGTATGCGGCACGATCACCGTCCGCAATGGCACGTGTTACAAGTGCCTGAACTGCGGCAACAGCATGGGGTGCAGCTGATCGCGCAGGGTCGGCTCGCCCGGGACGGCTGAGGCTGTCTCGCGAGGGCGGGCTCTTGGCGATCGGCGATCGGACTGTTCCGGGCGGCTCGACACGGATGCGAGCTGCGGCTGGGGCCCAACGGCGTGGGCCCCTTCCCGAGCCGGCGGCTGCGAGCAGGCGGAGGCCGCGAGGCCATGGAGCTTGCTTCGGTCGGAGTCTGATGGCGGCTCGGCTGCCCCTGCGTTCCCCATCTGCACCACCTGCGGGCTGAGTCCCTCCCACCCCTAGGTCTCGGCTCGCGCCTCCCCACCCCCGAGTTTCGACAGGAGCTCGGGGGTGTTTTCGTGGACTCGCGTGAAGCTGGGCAAGCTAAGGCGAATGGGTGATCTCATCTCCGCGAAGAAGTTCTGAGATTTTGTTGGCATACGCAAAAACTGCTGAATGCAGGCTTGCCTGTTCTGGCTAAACCAATATTCTCGTTGCAGAGACAAGGCGGGCACGCGGCCGCTGCAATTGCACACGAGGAGAGAGACATGCAACGAGTCATACCTGTGTTGTTGGCATCGACGGCTGCGAGCGTTTCGGCCCAGACGACGATCCTTTCCTTCACCTTCAGCGACCTCAACGGTTCGTTCGTCCCGTCGTCGACTCGCTCTGACGAAGGAACGTTTTCCGCGCTGGCGGACGCAGACAGTGTGAGCGGCAGCGGCCTCAACACCAACGGCGACGTGACACGGCTCGTCGGCCCGGGTGCGGACTCGGCTGAGTTCGAGGACGGCTTCGTTGCTAGCAGCAGCTTCGCCGACGTCAACATCACGATGACCGTGACCAGTCTCGACACAGTCGATAACACGGGCACCGGCGTTGGCACCTTCGCGATCACCGATGCAGACGGGGACGTGCTCGGCGGCACCCTGAGCGGCTCGTTTAGCGATAGCCCGGCTCCGGGCCTGCCGGCGATTCCGGGCTTCATCTTCTTCAACGGCTTCCTGACCGACGTCGGCTTCACGACGACAAGCGGCAGCACAAGCACGTTCGACGGCACCGACGGTGGCTCGTTCTCGACCGATTTCCCGGCGGCTGAGCCGTTCGAGGGTGCGTTCGTGCAACTGTCGTTCGGCGGCGGCACGTCGTTCTTCAACGGCAGCGGATTCAGCGATGTCTCGACGCAGGCTTCGGGCATTCTCATCCCGACGCCGGCATCAGCGGCACTGCTCGCGGCTGGTGGCTTGGCGGCTGTGCGTCGTCGACGCTGATACAGCGTCAAAAGCAGCGGCCTTCTGGCCGAATGAAATGGCAGATCTCCTCAGAGCCCGGGTCTAGTGGCCCGGGTTCTTGTTTGCGCTCAGCGCATCGAGGCCGCGCGGCAGGTCGAAGCGGTCTCGCGTCGTGCAGTAGGCGGCTCCGCCCATTCGGCCGATGGCTGCGAGCGCATCGGCATCGACGCGATGCCGTTCGTCGATGACGCCGTCGTCTGCGCGCACGCTGACGACGCGACCGATCACGAGGTTCGCTCCACCCGGCTGGTGCTCCGCGAACCGCAGCACGCGTTCGGTCTCGCACTCAAAGCTCAACGGCGACTCGGCGAGGCGGGGAGCGGCGACGCGACTGGCCGGCTCTGGTGTAAGGACGACGGCGTCGAACTCGCTCTCGCCATGCGGCAGGTTCGCGCCGGCGGCTGCGACCTCGCGGGCGTACTGCTCGGACGCGATGTTGACGACGAAGCAGCCGGTGCCGCCTTCGGCTTCGGGCTTCGCGTTGCGGAGCGTGTCTTTCTCGGAGCCGTCGTCGTTGTTGGCCGGGCAGAACAACAGCAGCATCGGGTTGGCACCGACGCAGTTGAAGAATGAGTACGGCGCAAGATTGTGTTGGCCCGTCGTCGAGATCGTCGAGACAAACGCAATCGGACGCGGCACGATCGCGCCGATGAGCAGCTTGTAGCGTTCGGCGGGCGAGAGCTTTGCCGGATCGAGATCGATAGCCATGGGCAACGCTAGGGCTAGCATCGCGTGATGAGTGAACAGAGCGGCAATGTGGTGACGTGGGCAGCCTTGGTCGGACGCTGGACTGAGTTTGCGCGCTCGGCGGTCGCACTGCCGGCTGAGGGCGAAGCCGGCCGATGGCGCGAAGCTGTGCCACACGTGATCACGCTGCAAGCGGTCACGCATGCGCTCGGCGAACTCGACGAGGTGAGCACGGGCGAGCGGCCGTTGGCCTTGGATCGTGCGGAGTTGGCTTGCCGCGATGCGACGTCGGCGATTCACGAGTTGTGGTCGGGCGAGGAACTGCCGACGGAGATCAACGAGTTGATCGCCGAAGCGCGAGTCGCGTTCGAGGCGGCTGCGAATGCCGGGCTTGAGTGGGTCGTCACCGCGGATCGCTTGACGGTGTCGCACGCGGCGGACCTCGTGGAGCGGCTGCGGCGCGTGTCGTTCGGCGGCGAGTTGTTCGTGCCCGGGCCGGACGCGGCGGTGTATCGCGGAGCGCCGGTGGTATTCGCGCGAGAGCGCGGCGGTGCTCCGCCGAGCGAGGCGCACGTTGCGTTGATCGCGGCCTGGCTTACTGCGGCCGGCGGCAAGGGGATCGAGCCGGAGCGGGTGACCGGTCCGCGGCAGGTGTATCGGCAGCTCGACTTCGCCACGGGCCGAGTTGTTCGCGATGTGGTGGTCGGGATGCATGAGCCGCCGGCGCCGGGTCAGCCCGTGTTGCTGCTGGCGATGGACGGTGGCGAGCCGGTCGGGCTGCCGCCCGCCGGTCGGCCCGGTGACATGCCCGCCACGCTCGAGGTGACGTTTGGTGCGGCCGATTGACTGCGGTTGGTCAGCGCGGCTTCAAAATGAAAAGCTGATAGCCGGGCGCGAGTACGGGTGTGTCATCGCCGAACTCATCAACGACGCCGACGACTTGCATGGCTGATCGTGCGACGAGCCGATCCCACTGCTTGCGGTCGTAGCTTCTGAGTGCGTACGAGCTAGACCGCGTCTCGCAGCCGCGTGGGCGCTCGATGTCGAGCACGCTGATCACCATCTCTCTGCGCGAGGCTTTGGTCGCGGGCTCGTACTGCACAACTTGCTTGACGCGCAGCGAGCCGCGGCTGCCAGACCAGACATCTTCGCTCGGTGGCTCGAAGCCGTAGGCGGTGAGGCTGATGCCGAGCACGTACACGCCACCCGGCTTGAGCACGGCTGCAATCTGTTCGAGATGCTGCAGCATGGGCCGGTCGGATTGCTCGTCAGCCCCAAGATGACGGGCGGTGTTGATCGTGCAGAAGGCGAGGTCGACCGAACTGCGCGTGACAATGCCCGCGAAGTCGGTCATATCGCCGACATGCCATTGCACACGCGACAACGACGGCAGGCGTCGCTTGGCGTCTTTGATCATCTCCGGCGCGAGATCGATGCCGATGACGCGGATGCCTTGGCGGGCGGCGTGGCGCAGCAGCCGGCCGGTGCCGCACGCGGGCTCGAGCCAAGTCCGCTCGCGCCCGCTTGGAGTGACGAAGCGATCTGCGATGAGCTCGAGCGTGCGAAATTCGTCGGCAGTGCCAGGCGCGTGCAGCACGTCGTACACAACAGGGTCGGCGTACAGACCGATCGGAGCTTCGTCGGTCACGAGCAACGCCTTACTCGGCGCGGTGCTTGCGTTCGATCTCGCCCGAGGCCTTTTCGATGAGCAGTTCGTCGCACTCGCGGAGAAACAGGCCGTGATCGACGATGCCGGGGAT
>JBCCQU010000096.1:0-7748 GCA_039208875.1 Planctomycetota bacterium | reverse complement strand
TCTTCGTAGCCGACGTAGCCGGGAGGCGCGCCGACCAATCGGCTGACCGTGTGCTTCTCCATGTACTCCGACATGTCGAGATGGATGAGTGCCTCTTCGTCGCCGAACATGAACTCGGCCAGCGCCTTGCTCAGCAGCGTCTTGCCGACGCCGGACGGACCGACGAAGATGAACGAGCCCATCGGCCGCTTCGGATCCTTCAGGCCGGCGCGAGCGCGACGGATGGCCTTGCTGATGGCCTTGATCGCCTCGTCCTGGCTGATGACCTTCTTGTGCAGCTCGTCCTCGAGCTTGAGCAGGCGGCTTGCCTCCTCCTTCTCGAGCTTCTGCAGCGGCACACCGGTCATCTTGCTGACGACCTCGGCGATGACTTCCTCATCGACGGTGCCATCAACTTCCATCGACTTCGCCCGCCACTCGCGCTGGATCTCTTCCTTCTTCTTGCGAAGCTGCTCGGCCTTGTCACGAAGCTCAGCGGCGCGCTCGTAGTCCGCAGCCTTTACAGCCTCGTCCTTATCGATCGTCAGCCGCTCGATATCGCCCTCAAGCTCGGCCAGGTTCGGCGGCTTGCTCATGCTCTTGATACGCACGCGAGCACCGGCCTCGTCGATCACATCGATCGACTTATCTGGCTGCACGCGACCGGTGATGTACCGGCCCGAAAGTTCCACCGCTGCGCGCACCGCTTCGTCGGTGATCTTCACGCGGTGATGGCTCTCGTAGCGATCACGCAGACCCTTGAGAATCTCGACAGCCTGGTCGTTCGTCGGCGGGTCGACCGCGATCGACTGGAACCGGCGAGCAAGGGCTGCGTCCTTCTCGATGTACTTGCGGTACTCGTCAAAGGTCGTTGCACCGATGCACTGGATCTCGCCGCGTGCGAGTGCCGGCTTCAGAACGTTGCTCGCATCGATCGCGCCCTCAGCGCCGCCCGCACCGACAAGCGTGTGCAGCTCGTCGATGAACAGGATCACGTTCTTCGCGCGGCGGACTTCGTTCATCACCGCCTTGATGCGCTCCTCGAACTGGCCGCGATACTTGGTGCCCGCGACCATCATCGCCAGGTCGAGCACAACCAAACGCCGCTCGTGCAGGATGTCCGGCACCTCGCCCGCGATGATCCGCTGCGCGAGACCCTCGACGATGGCGGTCTTGCCGACGCCGGCCTCGCCCAGCAGCACCGGGTTGTTCTTTGTTCGACGGCACAGCACCTGCACCACACGCTCGATCTCGTTGGCCCGGCCGATCACCGGATCGAGTTCGCTTTCCTTGGCGAGTTCGGTCAAGTCGCGACCGAAGCTATCGAGCGCGGGCGTCTTGCTCTTGCCCTTGCCACGCGGGCCGCCCTCAGCGACGCCGGGCACACCGCCGCCAGCCATGGCTGCGTCGCCCTCGCCCTCGCCCTCGCCACCAGCGCCGAGCAGGTTGAGCACTTCCTCGCGCACTTCTTCGAGCTTGAGGCCGAGGTTCATCAGCACCTGCGCCGCCACACCGTCGTGCTCGCGGAGCAAGCCGAGCAGCAGGTGCTCGGTGCCGACGTAGTTGTGGTTTAGATTGCGTGCTTCTTCGATCGCGTACTCGATGACCTTCTTGGCCCGCGGCGTCTGCGGCAGCTTGCCCATGGTCACCATCTCGGGGCCGGCCTTCACCAGCTTCTCGACCTCGATCCGCACCTTGCGGAGATCGACCTCGAGATTCTTGAGCACGTTGGCCCCGACGCCGGAGCCCTCCTTGACCAGCCCGAGCAAAATGTGCTCGGTGCCGATGTATTCGTGGTTGAACCGCTGCGCTTCCTGGTTGGCCAGGGCCATCACTTTGCGGGCTCGATCTGTGAAACGCTCGAACATGTCTCACCTTCGGGCGGCCGTCGCCGGTCGCCGGGTTGGGGCGGGTGGTGTCCCCGCCGTTGTCGCAGCCGCTTGCTGCGCTTCTTCACTTTCGCCCCTCGGCCCTCGTCCGATGCCGAGCGAACACCTCGGGATGCCCGCAGTATGCCAGCGATACCGGGAGAGCACTCGATTCCGGTCTATCGGTGCGAAGGCCGTGCCGCCCAACTCTGCCTCGTCATCACAGCACGCAACGCCGCAGAACGCCCTCAGCGAGCCGTTCGCCGGGCGCAATTCCCGCGCTGCCACACTCGCGACCGGGGTATTCACGGGTCTCCTGCCGACCTGGCAGGCACAAGAAAACCTGCATCATCGATCGAGGGCCGACGTCATGGCCGAGCGATCGGCCACCACGCCGAGCGGCACATTGATCTCGTCCATCGTGCCTCCCACTTCATCGCGGATCGTCACGCGCAGCTCGTACGAGCCGACGGTGAGCGTGCGCGGCAAGTCGACCCGCGTCACTAAGTAGAAGTCACGTCTGAAGTTACGCGAAGTCTCACGCACGCGCTGCGCCGGCTGACGCCAGGCCAAGCGGCCGTCGGCAGCGTGATACAGCCGTAACTCCTTGCTGAGCCTCACGCTATGCCCCACGCCACCCTCACTGGCCGCCTCGTGGGCGAACCGCTCGACCTCGGCGTACACCAGCACCGGATTGGGCTGGCCGGCCAGGAACAGCCCGCCGGGGATCTTGGCGTATTGCCCGAAGCCCAGCACCTCGCTGCAGAGCTCAGCCGTCGCGATGCGCACGCCGAGCGCCGTATCGAGTTCGTCAGCGATCCGCCGCAGCGCCTGCGACGCGGCGCGTGCATCGCCGCCGCCGGTGCGAAGGTCGGCCAGCAGGCCACGCATCGCGGCTGCGGTTTCAAGCTCGGACGGGCTCAGCACCTCGCCCCACGCCGCCGCGAGCGCAGCATCGTCGATGTCGGCCGGCGACAGCAGCACCGCCAGCAGCGCGTCGGCGAACGGCTGCTGCGACGCCTCGGCCTTGGCTCGCAGGGCCGATCCGAGATCCGCGGTCAGCTCGGCGAGCTGCTGCTCGGGCGAGACCGAAGCCTCAGCCTGCGAATCGGCGGAATCGTCTTGTGTGGTTTCGTTTCCAGCGCTGGCATCGCCTGCTGCCATCTGCGAAAGCCCGACGCCGAGGTCGGGCGAATCGGCCGTCGCCGACGTCCCGGCATCGCCGCCTGCCAGCGACGCTTCCATGGCTGCGATCTGCGCGCGCAGCTCGGCATCGATGTCGGCCTGCGACAAGCCGCTGCCGGCACCCGCGCCGTCGCCGTCATCGCCGTTCTCGCTGAGCGCATTCAGGCCGACGTTGACCGCATCCTCGTCCGGCCCCGCGTCGGGACCCGCAGTCGCACTCGGCCCAGAACTACACCCCGCCAGCGCGACCAAGACGGCTGCACTGCCCGCGAGCGACACCACCAACTTTGATCTGCTCAACACGGCTCGGCCTCCTGCCACCGCGTGGACCCATGAGATATCAGCAGCCGCTCCGCCCGCTGCCCACCACCCACATCGTCGATGCCTTGGCTTGGGCTTGAATCGTGGCCGCCTTCAGCGGCTCATCGCGGCTGCGTAACGGGTCGCGATGACTTCCAGCACGCGATCGGGCTTGCCGAGGCCGCTCTTGAGGCCCGCATCGGCCTCGATGCACGCCCGCAGCAGCTCGCGGCCGCGGTCGGGATCGACGCGAGAAGCCGCTGCCAGCACAGCATCGCGGGCCGGGCCCCAGAGCTTGAGCTTGCTGGCGATGGCATTGGCCGGCGCGCCCGCGCGCACGCCGCACGACGCTGCGTGCAGCTTGCGAGCAAGATCGACGCACGCATAGCTCACCGGGATGTGCGCATCACGCGGTGCGTTATCGAGAATGGCCCGCAGATGCCGAACGATGCGGCTGGCATCGCCCGACAACAGCACCGACTGCACGCTCCACGCATCCTCTTCCTTGCTGGCTCCGACCAGCTCGTGGACCGCTGCCTCTGTAATCGCAGCACCCGGCGCCTGCGAGGCTGCCAGCTTGCCGAGCTCGGTGTCGATCTTGCCGAGGTCATTGCCGATCCGCTCGACAAGCAGGATCGCTGCGTCGCGCTCCAGCTTGCAGCCGTGCTTAGCCTTGGCTCGCTCGCCGGCCCACTGCACGCACTGTGCAGGTGCATACGCATCGCACTTCACGACCGCGCCGACCGCCTCAATCAGCTTGTCGAGCTTGCCGCGATTCCAACGCTCGCCCCGCAGCACGAGCGTTGCGCCGTCAGCCGGCGACTCGGCGTATCGCTCGATGAGCGCACGCGACGCGTCCTTTACGAACTGATCGGCCTGATCGACAAGCACGAGCTTGTGCTGCTGCATGAGCCCGAAGCTTCGGCACTCGTCGAGGACATCCGCCACGTCGGTGGTCTGGCCGTCGAAGTAGAGCGTGTCGATGTCGCCGTGGGCTTCGAGCAGGGCGGCTTTCAGCTCGCGCGTCTTGTCTGAGCGCACAAACGCGTCCTTGCCGTGCAACACAGCGATGCGGACGTCTGCCCCGAGCGGGGCACTGCTGGCGGAGGGCTTGCGTGCCATGCCGCGATGCTACCGCCGATACGATCTGCTCGGTGCAGATTCTCACGGTCATCCAGGGTCCCGATCGCGGCAAGCGGTTCGAGCTGCCCGCCAACGAGCCGCAGCTCATCGGGCGGTCGAGCGAGGCGCTGCCGATCAGCGACGACACCGTCAGCCGACGGCATGCCGAGCTGACGCCCGACGGCGACGAGTGGTTCATCCGCGACCTCGACAGCCAGAACGGGACGTATCTCAACGGCACGCGGTTGCGCGGCCGGCGGCAGCTCAGGCCGGGCGATCAGATCCGCACCGGATCGACGCTGCTGGTGTTCGGCAAGGCCACGCTGAGCGAGTCCGAAGATGTCATCCGCTTCGCGGGGCCGGGCGAGATCGACTTCGGCATCGAGCACGCCATCCCGTCGAATGACGATTCAGTGATCTTGGCTGAGCCCGAACCCGGGGCGGCTGCGCTCGATCACCTCCGCGTGATCTACCGCCTGACCGCGCTCACCGGCCGATTGCTCGACCGCACCGAGCTGCTGGAAGCCGTGATGGACCTTGTCTTTCAAGAGTTCAAGCCCGAGCGCGGCTACATGGTGCTGCGCGATGACGATCGCCTCGAACCGGTCGTGGCCCGGCACCGCTCGCCCGGTGCTGACAACGACGCCGCAATCAGCAAGACGATTCTGCAGCACGTGCTGAGCCGATCCGAGGGCGTGCTCAGCAGCAACGCGATGAGCGACAGCCGATTCGCAGCCGGCGACTCGGTGCAGGCCTACGGCATCCGCTCGGCCATCTGCTCGCCCATCCGCTTCCGCGATCGCGTGTTCGGCGTGGTCTACATCGATTCGTCGGTCGCCAACTACACGTTCACCGAACAACAGCTCGCGCTGATGAACGCGATCGGCCAGCACACGGGCCTCGCGCTGGCCAATGCCGAACTCGCGGGGCAGCGTTTGCACACAGAGCGACTGGCCGCGATCGGCGAAACGGTCGCGTCGCTGAGCCACTCGATCAAGAACATCCTGCAGGGGCTCCGCGGCGGGGCGGACGTCGTGGAGATGGGTCTCAAGCGGCAGAACCTCGAACTCTCGAGCGACGGCTGGCAGATCCTGAAGCGCAACCTCGATCGCATCGTCGGCCTCACGCTCAACATGCTGGCCTTTAGTCGGCAGCGCACCGTCGAGGTCGAGCTTCAGCCGTTGCACGGGGTCATCGACGACTGCGTGCAATTGCTCGAAGGGCTAGCTGGGCAGAAGAACGTGGCGCTCATCGCAGACTACGACCCGGAGATGCCGCCGATCCCGCTCGATTCGAGCCTGATCCATCAGGCCATGATGAACCTCATCACCAACGCCATCGAAGCTGTGGAATCGGAGACGGGCGCGGTGACCGTGCGCACGATGTTTCGCGAGGCAGACCCCTTGCTCGGTCACGGCGGGACGTACGCCGATATCCAGATCATCGATAACGGGCCGGGCATCCCGCAGGATCGCCAGCGATGGATCTTCGAGCCGTTCCGCACGACCAAGGGCACACGCGGCACGGGCCTCGGCCTCGCGGTGACCAAACGCATCATCGAAGAACACCGCGGCAGCATCCGTGTCGAATCGACGCCGCAGGACGGCACGACATTTACGCTCGTGCTGCCCGCCGACACCGGCGACCCGAGCGCGACAACCGATAGCGTGGTCGATCGCAAGCCGGGCTCGGACGAGTTGCTGAGTAGTTAACGATCAGGCTTCGCACGAATCAGGCAGCAGCCCGGTGCGAGAAGCTCACGCCGACATGCCAGACGTTGTCGCTCATGCGGCAGCGGACGACGGTACCGACCGTATCCGAAAGCTCGGGAGAGCCGACGAGTTCGATGGTGGTGCCGACCGGGAGCTCGAGCGGTGCGACGAGGCCGATGCCGGAGAAGCTGCGATTGACGAGATTGACCGAGGCGAGCCTGCGGTCGTCGTCGCCGGCCCAGCACATGACCGTGGCGTTGCCAGCGAATTGCGAACGCTGAGAACGTCGCCGCTCGAGGCGATACGGGCCGTCGTTTGACTCATCTGAGCCAGCAACAGGTCGGGGATTGAGCTTGAGCTCGACATCGCCGGCCAAATGCAGACCCGTCGCGGCATGACCTCGCTGCGACTTGCAGCGTCCGCCGCACTTCTTGCACCTGTCGGACCGTGCGCCCTCATCCATGGCCGAATCCTCCGGAGACATCCGTGCTCCGGCCATGTGCATCGGGGCGATTGCGGTCCGACTTCACTCGTGCCCGCAGCCAGCGTGCGAATCGCGAGACCGACCGGTCAGGCGCGGGGCACGCTCGCGAGCCGCTCGGCCACGAGAAACGCCAGCTCGAGGCTCTGCTGATAGTTCAGCCGCGGATCGCAAAGGCTGGCGTAGTTGTTGGTCAGGGCGTCCTCGGTGATGCCCGCTGCGCCGCCGACGCACTCGGTCACGTCCTCGCCCGTGAGCTCGAAGTGCACGCCGCCGAGCCGACTGACCGGCACCTCGCGGCCGTGTTCGTCGCGGGTCGTGCCGAGGCTGGCGTGGGCATCGAACGCGCCGACGATCTCATCGAGGATGGCGTCGAAGTTCCGCGTCTTGATGCCGCCGGTGGTCTTGGTGCCGTTGCCGTGCATCGGGTCGGCGATCCACAAGCACCGGCGACCGGCCCTCGCCACAGCATCGACGATCGGCGGCAGCGCATCGCGCACACGCTCGGCGCCCATCCGACCGATGAGCACCAGCTTGCCTCGCTCGTTGGCCGGGTTGAGCACCTCGGTCAGGCGGATGACCTCGGACGGATCAGCTGTCGGCCCAACCTTCACGCCGATCGGATTGGCGATGCCCGAGAAGAACGCGACGTGTGCGCCGTCGAGCTGCCGCGTGCGCTCGCCGATCCACGGCAGGTGCGTGCAGAGGTTGTAGAAGCCCGCGCGCCGCGGCACCTGTCGCGTCTGGGCCGACTCGTACAGCAGGTTCAGCCCTTCGTGACTGGTGAAAAACTCGACACGCGTCAGCTCATCGACACGCTTCTCGCCCAGCACTTCCATGAACTTCAGCGCGTCGGCCAGGCTTTGGCTGACTTCTTCGTACGCCGCGCGTCGCTCGGGCCGAAGGTCGGCGTGCGTGAAGAAGCTGAGATCCCAGTTGCCCGGATGGTGCATGTCGGCGAAGCCGCCGTCGAGCAGCGAACGGATGAAGTTCAGCGTCAGGCCCGAGTGCTGATATGCCCGAACAAGCAAATGCGGATCGGGCCGACGGGATTCTTCCGTGAAGTCTGCCCCGTTGACCGCATCGCCGAAGTAGCTCGGC
>JBCCQU010000095.1:0-7815 GCA_039208875.1 Planctomycetota bacterium | reverse complement strand
GGGCAACAAGTGATGCACACGCTCGCCTACCGGCCGTTCCTAGACCCGATCGATGCGCACGCGTGGTGGTTTCTGCTGCTGCTGCCGCTGGCGTTCGGCATCGCTGTCGCCTTCCGGGCTGTGCGCATGCGTTCGCTCGATCGCTACTGGCGTGCCGTCGCGATCATGACCGGCCAGATCGTCGTGGGCATCCTCGCCCTCGCCGTCGCGGCCTACATCGTGATCGAAGTCATCCTCCCCATCGTGACGCCCATGCCGGCATAGCCCCGCTGCGAGACCGACATGACCACCAGCGATAGCAACAAACCCGTCAAACCCAAGAGCTCGCTCAAAGAGACGATCACCAGCCTCACCATCGCCTTTGCGATGGCCTTCGTCTTCCGAGGCTTCGTGATCGAGGGCTTTGTGATTCCCACCGGCTCGATGGCACCCACGCTCATGGGCGCGCACCACCGCATCCACAGCCCGCAGTCGGGCTACACCTGGGCGGTCAACAACTGGGACCGCGGCAGCACGCCCGACGTCACCGATCCGCTGCTCGGCGTCGGCACCGAGGTGCTCGGGCCAGACGTCGGCGCGCGGGCCGAGCAGCGCGGCGGCGATCGCATCTTCGTCCTCAAGTATCTCACCGGGCTCTACGACGCTGAACGCTTCGACTCGGCTGTGTTCAAGTTCCCCGGCAACCCCGCGGAGAACTACATCAAGCGCATCGCCGGCATGCCCAACGAAGAAGTCGCGCTCGTCGACGGCGATATCTTCACCCGGCCACTCGTCGACGTTGACGATTCGGTCCCGAGCGACTGGACCGCCAGCGACTGGACGATCGTCCGCAAGCCGGAGCGTGTGCAGCGCGAGCTGTGGATGCCGGTGTTTGATTCGGCATTCGCGCCGATCGATCCCGAACGCGATGGCCGAACGTGGTTCCGCCCGCCCTGGCTCGGCGAGAAGAACGACGGCGAACGCGACCGCTCGTGGACCATCGGCGCCAATCAGATCTACAGCTACGACGGGGCCGGCAGCACCAACCTCGTGTGGGATTTCGACCGCCGACCGGTGACCGATCGCTACGCGTACAACGAGACCGACGCCGGCGGCACGCTCGAATCGCGCTTTCCCGGCGACCTTCAGACAAGCCAAAGCCGCGTGTTCCCGGTCAGCGATGTGCGCGCCAGCTTCAACATCGAGCTCGAAGACCCGCAGACAGAGATTGGTTTTGAAATCACGACACGTGGCCGACAGTTCAAAGTAGTCATCGCCGAGAAGCTCACAGGGATTCTGTCGAGGCCCGTGCCGGACCCTGATGCAGAGCCGCAGGCACCCTCTGAACCACAGGGCGTCATGGGATTGCCCGGCTGGACGACATTGGAGACCAAAACCCACGCCATGAATCGCCTAGGGGCCGGACGACCAATCCGCATCGAGTTCTGGCATGCAGACCAAGCCATCGCCGTGTGGATCAACGGCGAAGAAGTCGCAAGGGCCGAGTACGACTGGTCGCCCGCTGAGCGCATCGAAGCGGTCACCGGCTTCACGGCAAGCGACCTCGTCAGCGCCGGCCCTCGCGACAACCGCCTCGCCGACACCAGCAACTACCAGCCCGCGCAGGACATCCGCCTGACATTCGAGGGCGGCCCGTTCAAGCTGCACCGCGTTCGGCTCGATCGCGACCTGCACTATCAAGCCGCGTTGTACTCGGGCAACGCCCAGCAGCGGCCGCACAGCCTGCGAAACTACGCAGCCCGCTCCACGCATCCGGTCGCGCCGATGCGCTTGGGACCCGATCACTTCCTGCTCTGCGGCGACAACTCCGCAGCCAGCCTCGATAGCCGACTGTGGGACAACCCCAGCCCGTGGATCGAACGCGCACTCGGCGACGGCACGCCCGGCGTCGTGCACCGCGACCTGCTCATCGGCAAAGCCTTCGTCGTCTACCTGCCGGCGCTCAAGCGCGACCGAGGCTTCCCCGTGCCCGACCTCGGCCGCGTCCGTTGGATCTGGTAAAGCCGGGCAGACACCCACCTGCCAAGTCGTCCTTACTTGCCAGCCCGGCCCGACCACACGATCGCGGCCACCGCGGCAGCCAGCGGCACAAACACAGCCAGCAGGATCAATGTGTCGCGACCCGACCACGGCTCGCCGCTGAGCGCAACGCGCAGCACCACAAGCGCCGCGACACCGAGCAGAACGCCCAGCCCAACAACGACGCCGAGTTTGGTATTGCCTCGCATCGGTAACGGTAGACGCGCTAGCCTCTCGCGTGCCCCGTTACAAGCTCACGGTTGCGTATGACGGCACCGACTTCTGCGGCTGGCAGAAGCAGGAGCCGCGCGACCCCGACGCCCATCCGGTCAAAGACGATCCCGGCCAGCGACCGCCCGAGCACAAGATCGATCGCACGCTGCAGGCCGGGGAGCCGGGCCGCGTCGCGCTCCGCACCGTGCAGGCTGTGGTCGAGCGGGCCGTGCGCGAGGTCGTCCGCGAGCCGGTGATGCTGCAGGGCGCGAGCCGGACCGACTCGGGCGTGCACGCCCGCGGCCAGGTCGCCGCTTTCACGGCCGAGACATGGCCCGAAGACCGCGGCCTCATCCCGATCATCCGCGGCATCAACGCTCGCCTGCCGGGCGACGTGCTCATCACGCGCGCGCAGATCGTGCCCGATGCGTTCGATCCGATCGCCGACTGCCAGAGCAAGGGCTACAGCTACCGCATTTACCAATCCATCCATCGCCCGCTGTGGCAACGCCGCGGCGTGTATCACACCTGGAAGAACCTCGACCTCGACGCCATGCGCACAGCCGCTGCGCACCTCGTCGGCGAGCACGACTTCGAGAGCTTCGCAGCCATGCACCACGGACGGGCATCGACCGTGCGCACGATCTTTGCCTGCGATGTGACCGAGGAAGCGCCGAACCAAGAACCCAAAGCGAGCGCGCACGACGCGTCGGTCGGCGAGGGACGCCTGCTCCGCATCGACGTCAGCGGCAACGGCTTCCTCTACAACATGGTGCGCATCATCGCGGGCACCTTGCACGAGGTCGGCCGCGGCAAGATCGACCCAGACAGCATCCCCGACATCCTGCAAGCCAAGGACCGCCGCCGCGCCGGCGTCACGCTGCCGCCCGAGGGCCTAAGGCTGGAATGGATCGACTACGGCGATCGCGACACGGTGACGACAGCGAGCGATACTGTCTGAACGAGCCGCGACCGTGAGGCAGCGGAAATAGCACCCATGCCGCTCAACATCCTTCACATCTCGACGCGGCTCATCGTCGGCGGCAGCCAAGAGAACACTGTGCTGTCGTGCGAGGGCCAAGCCCGGCTCGGGCACGATGTCCATCTCGCGTTCGGGCCGATCTTCGGCCCCGAGGGATCGATGCTCGATCGCGTGCGCACATTCGCGACCGACAACGGCGCGCGCATCACAACGCACGACGTGCCGGACATGGTGCGCGAGATCAGCCCGCTCCGCGACCTGCGTTGCTATCGACAATTGCGTGCGCTCATTGCAGATATCAAGCCGGACGTTGTGCACACGCATTCGTCGAAGGCTGGCATCCTCGGCAGATGGGCCGCGTGGAACAGTGCGCACAAGAGCAAGCCGAGGCCGGCGGTGATCCACACGGTCCACGGCCCGCCGTTCATGCCGATCGAGGGCGGCCTTGCCAAGCGCACAGCGGTGCGCAGCAAGAATGCGATTTACACACTGGCGGAGCGGTTCGCAGCGAAGCGATGCCACAGGATCGTCAGCGTGGCCGACGCGATGACCGAGCAGTTTCTCGCGCGCTGCATCGGCGACGAAAGCCAATACATCACGGTGCGCAGCGGCATGGAGATCGAGCCGTTTGTCGCTGCGGGCGATGATCCCGCGGTGCGCGCACGCGTGCGTCAGAAGCTCGGCATCGATGCTGACGACTTTGTGATCGGCACGGTCGCACGGCTGGCTGAGCACAAAGGGCACGATGATCTGCTCGATGCCCTGGCTGATGACTTGCGTGCCAAGCCGGACTGGAAGCTGTTGTGGATCGGTGACGGCTGGTGGCGGGATCGGCTGCTCGCGCGGGCGGAATCGCTCGGCGTGCGCGCACAGATCGCGACGACGGGGCTTGTGCCGCCAAGGCAAGTGGCGCTGCACATGGCTGCGATGGATGTGCTTGCGCATCCGAGCGCGCGCGAGGGGTTGCCGCGCACCGTGCCGCAGGCGCTGCTGTGTGGCATATGCCCCGTCGCGTACGATGTCGATGGTACGGGCGAGGCGTGCCGAACGGGTGAGACCGGCGTGCTTGTACCACCCGGCGATGTGCCGGGTCTGCGGGCTGCGATCGCTCGTTTGGCTGAGGACCCGAACGAGCGACAACGGCTTGCAGCGAACGGAAGGGCCGAGTGCTGTGAACAGTTCAGTGCGCATCGCATGGTCGAGGAGCTTGAGCGCGTGTATGCGTTGGCTCTGGTGTAGCTCGCTCGCGTTTGTTGCGACATCCGCATGCGCACAGAGCCTGGACTTCGGCGGCCCGAGTAGGCCGAGCGAAGATGACGCTGCGCGGAGTCTCGCGGCGACGCTTGAAGCTGAGGCTGAGGCGCTCGGCGCTCGCGAAGACGGGCCGGCGGAGGCGTTCGGCATCGCGCTTCGTGAAGTTGCTGCGGCGATGCTGGAACGAGCCGCGGATGACACCTCTGATGAGGCTTCGCAGCTTGTTGTGTTTGCGCGCACGCTGGCGGTGCATCGCGGTGCGTTCGATGGAGAGCTGCGTGAATTGCTGAGCAAACTCGATGCACTCGACTTCGATGACGCGCAGCAGTTGGCCGAGGCTGAGCGCACGCTGGCGATCGTTGCTGCGACGGTGGAACTGCTCGACGCTGTCGCCGATTCAGAATCGGTGGGTGATGCGCAGGTGAGCCTACGTGATGCGCTGGCGATGCTTGCGCGGGAAACCGGTGTCGAGCCGCGGGCGTCGCTGTGGCTTGTTGCTGACGGACGCCTTGCGGATGTGCGCACATCGGCTGCGGGCGTCGCGGGGCTTGCCGATCACCCGTTACTCACGCCAGAGGCGCAGCGAGCGGCGGCATCGCTCGCTTCGGATATCGAGGCTTCGGCCGGATGGGCTGCGTATCAGGCGTCGGCGACGACGCTCGCGGAGCTTGTGCTGCGTGCTGCGACGCTGTTGGATGACGAGCCGCGGTGGCTGACCGCCGACGCGCGCAAGCGCGTTGCGGACGACCTGAGCGATGCGCTCGCCGGCGTGCAGCTTACCGAGCGGCGCGACGCGTCGGTCAGCGAGTTGCAACGACTCGCGATGCTGGCTGAGGTCGTTATAGCGATCGATACGATCGGCACCAACGAGGTCGGACGAGCGACAGTCGCCGCGGTGAACGAACTCGCAGCTGCAGCACCGGGCGATGCACGGCGGAGCACGGGCGCGCAGCGCACGATGTTGCAGCTTGTCAGGCGCGTGCTCGGGCAAATCGAAACGCGGGCAGCCTTGCCGAGCGATCGAGAGCTGGCGAGACGCGTCCGGCCGGCGTTTCGCGCGGTGCAGCCGCTGGCGCGCGAGGCTGAGCAACGGGCGATCGCGGTGCTGCCGATGGTGATGCAGCAGGCCGATGCGATGACGGATCCGGGCGTGCTGCAAGCGGTGGCTGCGAATGAGCGCGCGCTGGACGACCTTGTCGGCCTGGTGCGGATCGAGGCGATGCTCGTCGAAGGCTTGGACGGCGAGGGCGCTTCGGCCAGCGCACGCTCACGCGTGACGGCCGACTCGATGCGGCGTGTCGGTGAGCGGCTGGTTGATCTGGGCGGCGAGATGATCCGTCGCGAGCCGACGCCCGAGCTGCTGGATGATCTTCGGCTGATGATCGATCAGTTGAAGTGGCTTGTTGCGTTCCCCGGCGAGGATGAGCTGCGGACAGCGGTTGCCGCGCCGCGCTCGAGCGCGGGCCGGGCTTGGGACGAGGCGACGGGCGGGCGGGCGTCGCAACTGGCCGATGCACTGGATGGTGCGCGCGAGACGTGGGCGACGAGTTGGTCGGGCGAGGTCGCAGCGGGCAGGCTGGCTGCGGACTCGCGGCGCGTGACGACGATGGCTGATCTGTTGACGCACGTTCGCGATGCGGCAGCGGTGGCGCGGGCTGAGCGCGACGGCTTCGCATTTGATCGCTGGCCGGGCTGGGAGATCGACGACGACGCGCGGCGTGCGCTCACCGAGGGCCTAACAGACGCAACCGAAGAGGCAACGCGGCTTGCACTCGATGGCAACCTCGGCCGGGCCCGGGCGGCGATGGAAGACCTGCTGGCTGAGCACGCGACCGGGCTGCTGGTGGGCCGGCTTGAGCTGCACGCAGCGAGAGCGGGATGGCGAGGAACGGAGCGGAGCGCCGACGATGTGCTGCGAGAGTTGGTCGCGGGGCGGCCGCTGACACAGTCTGGCGTGTTGCAGCACGCAGGCGAGCTGGCGAGCGTGTGCCGATTTGCGCCAATGGCGGATGACGCGGATGTGCGCGCGTGGCTGAACGAGATGTCTCGGGGTTTGCTGGAATCGTTGCCAGCGGACTGATTTGTCCGCGGGCGTGAGGGCCTAACAATCGCCCATGACGACGACCACCGATGTTTTGTTCTCGCCGATCACGCTGGGCGATCTTGAGCTGCAGCACCGCGCGACGATGGCGCCGCTGACGCGCTGCCGTGCGCAGCAACCGGGCGATGTGCCGTTCGATCTGAACGCGACGTATTACGCGCAGCGGGCCAATCCGCAGACGGGGGCGTCGCTGTTGATCTCTGAGGCGACGTACATCGAGCCGCGCGGCAAGCCCTACGCGTTTGTGCCGGGCATCTTTACTGAGGCGCAGATCGAGGGCTGGCGGCTGGTGACCGACGCGGTGCATGCGGAGGGCGGCAAGATCTTGCTGCAGCTTTGGCACGGCGGACGGATCGGGCACGACGACATCTCGGCGGACGGGCTCATCGCGCCGTCGGCTATCAAGGCGGAGGGCGCGACGACGTTTGTGTCGGCTGAGTCGGGCATGATCGCGACGAGCATGCCGCGGGCGATGACGCCGACCGACATCGTCGAGGTGGTCGGCATGTATCGGCAGGGCGCACAGAACGCCAAGGCTGCGGGCTTTGATGGCGTGGAGGTGCACGGCGCGAACGGCTATCTGCTCGATCAGTTCTTGCAGTCGTCGTCGAACCAGCGCGACGACGGCTACGGCGGGCCGATCGAGAACCGCGCACGGTTCTGCCTGGAAGTGACCGAGGCGGTGGCCGATGTGTGGGGCGCGGGCCGCGTAGGCTATCGCATCAGCCCGCTGGGTTCGTTCAACGGCATGGCTGAGGCCAACCGTCGCGAGACGTGGGGCTATCTGGCGGAGAAGCTCGGCGCGATGGGGCTGGCGTATCTGCACGCGGTGGAGCTGGACGCGAGCGAGGACGGGCTGAGCGAGGAGAGCCAGGCGATCCTGAGCCACATCCGCGAGTGCTTCAAGAACGCGGGCGGCGCGGGCTACATCGGGTGCGGCGGGCTGACGTTCGAGTCCGCGAGCCAGCGGATCTCGGACGGGCTGATCGATGTGGCTGCGTTCGGCAAGCTGTTCCTGTCGAACCCGGACCTGACAAAGCGGATGCGGGCGGGCGGGCCTTACAACGACTGGGACAACAGCACGTTTTACGCGAGTGCTGGGGGCGAGCTGGCCAAGGGCTATACCGACTATCCGGCTTTGACGTAACGTGTTGGCGTGAGCGACGGACGCATGCAAAGAGAACAGACGCAAGGCACCCCCGGAACTGAACCAACGCTGTGGCAGAAGCTCGGGCCGGCCGGGCCG
>JBCCQU010000094.1:0-7884 GCA_039208875.1 Planctomycetota bacterium | reverse complement strand
GGTGAGTCGGCCGGGCTTGGAGAGGATGCGGCTTGGGATGTCAATCTTGCCGACGTCGTGCAGGGCTGCGCCGTGCGTGATGAGCCGCATCATCTCGTCGTCGACGCCGAAGGCCTCGGCCATCGCGCGCGCATACAGCACAACACGCCACGTATGAGCGGCGGTCGAGAGGTCTTTGGCCTCGATGGCTTTGACGAGTTCCTGAACGACTGCCGGATTCACCGATTGGCTCCGCACGAGATCGGCTGCCCCACTGCTGCCGGAAATCGAGCGTAACCGCGCGTGCGCGCAGTGCCAATTTCATACGGATTTGCCGCTCCCCGCGGCACCGGATCGCTTGATATGGCGCCGTTTATCGGCGACGGGTCGCGAAACCGAGGCCCGCGAAGGCGACGACAGCTCCGACGCCGGGCGTCGGGATGATCGTGAACGCGAGGTTGTCGGTCACGTTCTCGGCGGTCGAACTCTGGAAGCCGTTGCCGTCGAGGAGGTTAAACGCGAAGCCGTTGCCGGCTGTGGTTTCGGCGACGTGCCAAGAGAACGCATCGCCGAAGCGCTGGACGTTGGCAGCTCCGATCTCGACCCAATACGTGTCGCCCTGCGTGAGCGAGAGCGGCGCGGAAAGCGTGGCTGTGATCTCGGTGACCTCTGCTCCGATGCTCACGGTGTCGGCGATGGCGACGACGCTGGTGGTGAGGCTGGAGGCTGCGAAGGACTCTGTTTGGATGACGGCACCGGGCAGGCCGGCGTCGTCCTCGTAGAACGTGATGGTGAAGGTCGCGAAGTTGCTGAGGTCGGCGACGGCGAAGTTCTCGCTGTTCCCGAACCAGCTGATGCCTGTCGCGTTGCCGGAGCGGACCGGCGTGAAATCGTCGGCGATGGATTGCTCAGTGAGCTGACCCGTGACCGACGCCGAGATGAAACCGACGCCGAGACGGTCGGTGTCGGGCGCCTGAGCGAAGAAAACCTGTGCGTTGGTCGCTGAGACGGTGGTGACCAACGCGAAAGCTGTCCAGTTGCGGCTCATCGCACGACCTCTCTCAAATCAGCAGCCGATCGGCTGCGCGTGGAATCGATTCCTTCGGCCGATCCGGAACGACACCGGGACATCAGCCAGCCGACCAACCCGCTCTCCACTCCTCGGGCGCAAGCACGCAGAGATTGCGCACTTGGTACGGGGAAACAATGCCCCATAGACCGGGCGTTGCCAGTGGATTTCGGGTTTGATGCGGGTTTTTGCGGTCAGCAGAAACGCTGGGGCTTACTGGGCGGCGTCTTGGCCGGCGATGAGCAGGTTGACCGTCTTGGTGGAGGCTGCTGCCCGCTCGCCCTCGACGCCGGTGAGGGCATCGGCCTGTGCGTCGGCGTGATAGCTGGATCGGACCAGCGGCCCGCTCTCGACGACCTTGAAGCCTCGCTTGAGGCCCTCCTCGCGGAACATCTCGAACTGGTCGGGCGTGACCCAGCGATCGATCGGGAGGTGGTTGCGGGTGGGCTGAAGGTACTGGCCGATGGTGAGGATGTCGCAGCCGCTATCGCCGCCCGCGGGCGTGGAGCCGGCCTGGACATCGTCCATGAGCTGCAGCACCTCGTCGTCGCGCTCGCCGATGCCGACCATGATGCCGGTCTTGGCGACGCGGCCCTGCTCCTTGACGCGTCGCAGCAGCTCGATCGAGCGGTCGTAGCGGGCGCTGGGGCGCACGGCGGGGTGCATCCTCTGCACGCACTCGATGTTGTGATTGATGATGTGCGGCTCGGCGTCGATGACCATTTGCAGCGGCTCGGGCTTGCCCATGAAATCGGGGATGAGCACCTCGATGGACATGCCCGGGCAGGCCTCGCGGGCCCGGATAATGGTCTCGGCCCAGATTCCGGCACCGCCGTCCTTGAGCTCGTCTCGGTTGACGCTGGTGATGACAACGTGCTTGAGGCCCATGAGGCGAAGGCTGTCGGCGACGCGCTTGGGCTCTTCGCGGTCGAGTTCGGCGGGCCGGCCGGTTTTGACGTTGCAGAAGCCGCAGGCTCGGGTGCAGGTGTCGCCGAGGATCATGATGGTGGCGACGCCGCGTGCCCAGCACTCGCCCATGTTGGGACAGCCGGCCTCCTGGCAGACTGTGTGGAGCCTGTGCTCGTCCATGATGGCCTTGAGGCGGGTATAGCCGGGGCCGCCGGGCACCTTGGCCCGGAGCCACGAGGGCTTCCGCTTCTGGGCGAGCTGCTGGCTGTCGTTGTTGTTGAGCACCATGCCGGTGAGGCTGAGGACCGGGCCGCCGGCTCGCCGGAGCGGGTCGCCGCCGAGTGGCCGGCTGTGGCGTGGCTTGGTGGGCTGCTGGATCGTGCTCATCGGTTGACTCTAGGTCGGGCTGTGGCTCGGCTCAGGTCCAGGCATTGTACCGCTTGTGGGCGGCGCAACAGCTGCGCTTCAAGGTCAGATTCGCACAGGCTGGCCCGGTGGACTCAACCGGGGTTGAGATGGGGTCGATGACAACGCGGCCTCGCGGGGTAAAGATGCGCGAACCCGTGAAGCGCGAAGGTCGTTTGACAAGCGCCAGCGGTGGTATAGCTTTGGCACACCGCTCGTTGGAGTTTTGGGAAAGCCGGGCGCCGTGCCGGGACCTCGGGTATCGAACATGCAGGTTGGTTCAGGCATCGCCATCGAGCCGTCTTGAGAGGCTACTTCATGTCAAAGAACGTTCTCGTGCAACACGACTCGAAGCGACAAGCAGCGATCGCCGGCCGGGCATCCGGCGTCGTTGGATTGATGCTGGCGGCTGCGGCGCTCACAGGCTGTAACGTCGACAACTTCATCGATCCGTCGGTGGTTGGCCGGTGGGAGAAGACGCCGACGGTCGTGCCTGTGCTTGAGCGCATCACGAGTGTCGAGGATGTTGACGAAGGCTTCGTGGAATACACGGACGTGCGGGCGGGCGACCTGGTGCCCGAGCCGATCGTGTTCCGGATTGGTCCCGGCGACTTCCTTCAGGTTCAGGTCGAGAGCATCGTGGTCGTGGGCCGGCCTGAGCTTTATGAGCTGCGTGTTGATTCGCAGGGCACGATCGAGATCCCGCAGCTTGGACGCATTCGGCTTTCCGGCCTAACGCCGGAGCAAGCTCGGCAAGCGATCGAGCAACGCGTCATGGAAGCGGGCATCACGCGAAGTCCCCTGGTGCAGTTGACGGTGCCAAGTCCGCGTCAGGCAACGTTCAACGTCTTTGGTGCGGTTGCGCAGCCCGGGCCGTACGCGTTGCCGGAGGCTGACTACCGCCTGCTTGAGGCGTTGTCGGTTGCTGGCGGCTTTTCGGAGTCGACGCGTCACATCTTTGTGATCCGCCAGGTGCCGCTGCAGCAAGATGAGTTTACAGCACCGCCGCCGGCAGTCGTGCCCATGAATGACGGCGGCAACAACGCAGGCAACGAAGCTGGCGGTGAGGACTTCCTCGACATCCTCGATGGCCTTGCCGATCCGAGCGGTGCCGTATTCGCGTCGTCGCAGCCCGCGAGCAACGACCCGATGGCGGGTCTCGCGCCGGCTGTCGATCTCGTTGACCCGGGGCAAACGGGCAATGGCGACGCGAACGGACGCTGGGTGTTTGTTGACGGCGAGTGGGTCCGGCTACGCGGCGGCGCGACGGCGAGCTCGGCGGACGGCAGCGATGCCCCGGTCACGCAGCGTGTCATTCGCGTTCCGGTCGAGCAGCTCGTCGACGGCAACGCGCGGTTCAATATCGTGATTCGCCCCGGCGATCTCATCCGGGTGCCGGCCCAAGATTCCGGCGTCGTTTACGTCGGCGGCGAGGTCAACCGGCCGGGTGTCTACAACATTCCGATCACCGGCCCGATCACGCTGGACCGCGTCATCACGGCGGCCGGCGGTTACAGCCCGATCGCGGTGCCCGATCGCATCGATCTGACACGCATGGTCGGGCCGGATCGCCAAGCCAAGCTGACGCTGAACGGCCGGGCGATCGCAGAGGGCACGATGCCGGACGTGTATCTGAAGCCTGACGACCACATCCGGGTGGGCACAGATTTCTGGGCAACGCCGCTGGCCGTGGTCCGCAACGGATTTCGGTTTTCGTACGGTTTCGGCTTCCTGCTTGACCGCAACTTTGGCAACGACGCTTTCGGCCCACCCCCCACCAACGTCGGCAACCAGTGATTGGATGAACTCGGCCGCCCGGCGTGCGTAGGACGCGGGGCGATTGTGTAACCGCGGCAGAGAGGATCCAACGGCAGATGAGCACCGTGGCGAGCAACAAGTCCGGCAATCCGGGGGCCCAGGCTTCCGGCGGTGCCGATGTTGCTGCGCGGATGTCGCCGCTGACAGCGGTCGCTTGGCTGCTCGTGGGCGGCGGCTTTGTTGCGCTCTACGGCCAGTGGTTCCTGCGTCAGCACAATCACAGCTGGAACGCGATGGAGGACTGGGGCCACGCGTATTTCGTCCCCGGCATCGCGGCGTTTCTGCTGTGGCGTTCGCGTGATCGCATTCGCAAGTTGAGCTTCGAGCCGATGTGGGCGGGGCTGCCCGCGGTGGCGCTCGGTATCGCTGGCTACTTCTTCTTCACGTTCACTGCCGCGGCAAACCACATGCTGCAGGGCTTCTCGATGATCTTGTGCATCTTCGGGGCTGTGCTGACAGCGGGCGGCCCGTCGCTTATGCGGATCTCGTTTCTGCCGATCGCGTTTCTCACGCTGGGTGTGACGGTATCGCAGCGGATCATGCAGGCCATCACCGAGCCATTGCAGGACATCGCGGCACGCGGCACGTTCGTGCTGCTCAACGTACTCGGCGCGGTGTTTGATTTCTCGGCGACGATCGAGGGCAACAACCTTGAGTTGTTTGATGCTGCCGGCCAGTTCATCGCGCCGCTGAATGTGGCCGAGGCATGCAGCGGCATGCGCATGCTGATCGCATTCATCGCGCTCGCGGCGGCGGTTGCTGTGCTTTCGTGTCCGAAGTGGTGGCAGCGGGTGCTTCTATTGCTGCTCGCGACGCCGCTTGCAATCGGAATGAACATCGTTCGTGTTGCGACGCTCGGCCTGCTGTCGTTTGTTGATCCGAAGCTGGCTGCGGGCGATGCGCACACGCTGATCGGCACGATCTTGCTGGTGCCGTCGCTTGGAGCATTTATGGGCACGGTGTGGCTGCTGAAGAAAGCGGCACCGGGCGAAACGGAGGTTTCGTCGTGACCGCATCGCAATCGGTTCGCAAGACTCGACGCAACGGCTCGGCGTTGCTGGCCATGGTGCTTGTTGGAGCAACGCTCATCGCCGGATCGGTCGGCTTCTATGTGACGCTCGAAGTCCGCGGCGTTCGGTTGAACAAGCTGCCGATCTACGCTGAGGGCGGACGCACGCTGACGAATGCCCTGCCTCGCGAGACGGATAGTTGGGTGCAGGCCGGCACCGATCGCATCGAGTCGGCCGAAGTCGAAGATGTGCTCGGCACGCGCAACTACGTCACGCGTCGTTATCGATCGCGAGACGTGGGTGAATCGGGTACGCCGGCTGTGCTCGAGCTGCACGCAGCCTATTACACAGGCCAGATTGACACGGTGCCGCACGTGCCGGAGCGATGCTTCGTCGCGGGTGGCCTGCGTCGAGCGGCCACCGTTGGCGAGGTTCGGCTGCCACTTGATACCGGTGCGTGGTCGGTGGATGTCGATGTCGATGAGGAGTTTGGCGAGGTGCTGCGTGCCCGGACCAGCGACGGCTCGCGGCTCGTGCGTCTGCCGAGGCAAGCCGAGTCTTTGGCGATGCGGGTATCGACCTTCGCGACCGACGACGGCTCGAATCCGCTGTTCGCCGGGTACTTCTTTATCGCGAACGGCGGCTGGACGGCGTCGGCTGAGAACGTGCGGCTGCTCGCGTTCAAGCTCGAGTACGACTACTCGTACTACATGAAGGTGCAGATTACGTCATCGAGCTTCGAGAGCAAGGAAGACTTTGTTGCTGCGTCGGGCCAGTTGATGGACGAGGTCATCGGCGACCTCATGCTGTGCGTGCCGGACTGGATTGAAGTGCAACGCGGGACATATCCGCCAGCGGATGACGACACGACAAGCTGATTGAACGACGCGACGAAATGACGCGGCACGGTGGACCACCGGCAGCGAGAGGAAAGCAGATCGCTATGGCATCACGGGTGAACATCAAGTTCGTAATCATCTTGGCTGTCGGTCTGATCGTTGTCGCCGGCGGCACAGTCGGACTGGCCGCGCTGCTGCTCATCCGCACGGGCGACCAGCTCGTGGCCGAAGGCGACAAGGCGATCTCGCAGGGCGATCTGCTCATCGGCAAGAACCTCTACCGCAGGGCTGTTCGCAGCAAGGAGCCTTGGAACCGCGAGTGGATCGGCAAGTGGCAAGACGCGCTGGAGCAGATCGAGGCCCAAACCCAGGGCGATTTCATCGCGCTGTACGGCGGCGAGTATTTCGAGATCCACGAACGCATCGTTAACTCGTTTACCAACATCGGCGGCGCACCGGAAGACCTCGTCAAAGCGCAACTGACCTATCTGGATTTGCTTTTCGAGGATGGTGGGCTTGAGCGTGCGCTCACGCAAGCCGAGACGTACATCGTTCGACACGAGAGCGATCCGATGTCTGCCGATGCCGGGTGGGAGCGATTGAAACGCTACCCGGCGATGATCCGTGCTAGACGTGTCGAGCAGGGTCTTGAGTTCACACTCGCGCAGATCGATGAGTCACTGGCTGATGCCGAAGCAGCGCTCGCTGAGAATCGTGGCGACTGGCAAGCTGGGCGGGCGTGGACCGGCTTGCGGTTGGCTCAGCTCTCTGCAGTTCTTGACCGGCCTCGGACCGGCTACGACGTGGAAGAGATTCGCACGTCGATTACCGCACACCTTGATGCTCTCGCTGAACAAGCGCCAATGGATGATCCGGTCGCAAGGGCGTTCTGCGAGGGAACTCGGATCAGCGGCCTCGCGCAACTCGCACGTGTTGAGGCCCGGGCCTTACCGGCACGCGATCGGCGGGCATTCTTTGAGGAAACGACCGAAGAACTCGCTGCTCAGCTCCCGCGAGTTGAAGCAGCCGTCGCTGCGATCCCTGCAACAGACATTACGTCGCGCCTCCTCGCGCTCTACACAGAGTTGCGAGTGACGCTCGATAGAGATTCTCTCGATAAGGTCATCGTTCACGGCGAGCGCGCGATCGAAGCGAATCCGGGCGACGCCGAGTTGCTTTGGACAGTGGCGATCACGCAAGAACTCCACGGCGAATTCGAGGGCGCGAAGAGAGTGCTGACTCAGCTTGCTGAATTGCCGAATCCGACGATCGGGCGTGAGGGCCGCGCAACCCATCCGTTGCGTCTGAGCGCGCGCCAGAAAACCGGTGAGATTCAGCTCTCGCAGGCGGTCGGCGCAGAGGACGATGCAACCCGCGAGGAGATGGTGGCAGCGGTTCGCCGGACTCGGGAAGAACTGGCTGGGTTGATTCCGGAGAATGATCCGCTGCTGCTCTTGCTTGATGGGCGGATTGCGTTGCTGCTCGACGAAGATCCCGAGACAGCGCAGGCGAAGCTTCGCGAGTTCAACGCTGCGAACACGAACAATGTTGATGGGCTCTGGCTTGCAGGACTTGCCGCGCAGCAGCTCAACCAACCCGGCGAAGCGCGGCGGATGTTCCAGCAGGTTTTGCAGTTGCGCCCTGGGTTCACGCAGGCAAGGCTCGCGCTCGCCAATATCGAAGCATCACTCCGACAGTACGACGAGGCCTTGCTCCAACTCCGAGAGGCTGCTGCGACCAATCCGGACAACGAGATTGTGCAGGCTCGTATCGTTGAGATAGAAGAGCTTGCAGGCGAGCGATCCTCGGATGATCCGGTGCGTCAGGCATTGCTCGATGCTGACCGGCTGATCCG